>JAEZAV010000129.1 GCA_023430285.1 Methanobacteriota archaeon
GTACCAATTAAAGAATCCTACCACGAACTGTTTGATTATGGACTGTATTTAACAGGACTTCGAAACTATGGAAAAACAGTTCAATCAAGACTTACAGGCAAAGTTGCAGTGACTTTTGAGAGTTTTATACAAGAATCAAATTCTGTTAGTACCAACCTTGCGGATCATATCACCCACAAAAAGGGAGAAGTAAATTTAGAACATCTAAAATCCAATTTAAAGGAATTAAATTTGTATATGGATGAGAAGGGTACTGAATCCATAAAGTTCTTGGCTGATAATTTTATGAGGTTCTTTGAAGATTCAAACAAAATACTTTCTAAACCCATAAACAAGGCCGAAGAAGAAACTATCAGGTTCACACCATTGAACAAGGTGTCCTTTAAACAGGTGATAGGTTCTAGATTTAATCTGGATTCACTATACATTCGACACGCCATAAGATTTACAATTGCCATGGTAATAACCCTTAGCTTTGTTTTTATCGATCATTCAAGAGATCCTGCTTGGATAGCAATGGGAGTTTTAATTGTACTCAAACCAGATGTTACAAGCACATGGGACAACATGATAACAAGGGTAGCTTTCAACCTCTTCGCTGTCATACTTGCCATAATATTAGCCTTCATATTCCCACACTACATGCTTCTGATCTTTGCATTGGTAGCACTCTACTTCTTCAGAGCATTTTTACCCAACTACATAGGTCTTTCAATCCTAGCAGTGAGCGTATTCACGGTCTTTGTATGGCCACAGGGCGAAGTGATTAACAACGCTTTTGCAAGGATAATAGATATCGTCATTGGTTCATTAATATCCATCATACTCGTTTATGGTGTACTGCCAAAAAGATTGAGGATAAACCTACCCAACCAGGTCTACAAGGTTTTAAAAGCCAACCAAGAATATGCCGCACGTATCCTATCAGGAAACTACACAGGTAAAGACGTATCCTCAAAACTTGAAAAAACATTGTTGGAATACAACAACCTTGGATCATCATTAAAGAAGATCGAAGATACATTCAAAGATGTTTCAGATGACATTAACATATACAGAGACATATCTGGGGCCTGTTACAATCTTACTGAAGATATTTCAGCAGTTGCAGGTTACGAAGAGGAGATTTCTAAGATTGATTTCTCTTCCCTCGAAGAGCTGAGTTCTAACATTCTCGACGTATTTGTAGTTGCAATTGAAAAAAATAAGATACCTGAAGAGCTACCGGATATGCACATCTACGACAAGCAAATATCCGAGATGCTAAAAGAAAATAAGGAAATCAAACAGTACTTCCACTGGATAGTTTCAGATATATACCTTCTCCATTCCCTGATCAAAGAAGCAGTTGAAACTGGAGCACTAGAGAGGTACAAAAATTTGACCCAATAAAAACATTAAAGAAGAGACGAAATACAACACAATATCTTAAGACAGATAAATGGAACTAAATTGGTTGTGGAGGTTAATTATATGGTTACTGATGGATATAATGAAGAATTTGAAATTATTTCTGAAGAGGGTAAGGGAAAGCTCTTTGAAACTGCTGGATTTTTAATACCTGTATTATCAGGATCCAACTGGGAAATGGGCTATCAGTACGGTTCATTGATGGAAGAATCCATGCAAAATGCCTATGATGTGCTTGTGGAGTACGCGTATAAATCCGGTTATCTCAACGATGAAGATGCGAAGTTATGGGCAGATCGGGCAGTTTCAACCTTTTCAAATCGTAATCGAAAGTTCTATGAGGGGTTAATGGAAAGTACAGGATGGTCTGAGGTTAAGATCGGAATCCTTGATCAGGTCATAGAGTACGGACTTTACACACGGGGTCTGCATGCTTCAATAGGCTGCACATCAATTTTCTCGTGGGAAACAAGTTCCAACGATGATAACATGTACATTGGACGAAATATGGACTGGGTTTCATCCTTCAATAAATTTCCACAGGTACTAATGGTCAGCAATCCCGATGATGGATCCTACAGGTACGCTTCTGTCACATGGCCAGGAATGTTTGCACCTTACACCGTGCTAAATGAACACGGCATCTACTTAGATGTTCATGACGGTTCAAGCATGGGCGGATCTGTTGTAATGAAGGATCGCCCTCCAATTGCTGGAGGATTACTAGATATCATGTCCGAAACTGCTACGCTTAAAGCACTTATC
The DNA here is from genome assembly GCA_023430285.1 of Methanobacteriota archaeon. Classification (GTDB taxonomy): domain Archaea; phylum Methanobacteriota; class Methanobacteria; order Methanobacteriales; family Methanobacteriaceae; genus Methanobacterium_B. The sequence continues at coordinate 2,176 of JAEZAV010000129.1, forward strand.
CAACGTTTGCAGGGTGTTAACACCAGTGTATCCATCATTTTAAACCTTGCTGATGAATCAAATGCAGTTTCAATGGAATGTTCATCGTTGGCAGGGAGCAGAATACGGTACCCTGAAGGTGATTCAATGGTATCTGTGAACACCTTTTTAAATCCTGACTGGGGAATTCACGTGCGTAACACAGTGAGCCATTCATTGGAACGTTTATCCAACATGAAAGATCGGATATCTGAAAACAGGGGCAAAATTGACGCAGAAAAAACACGAGAACTCATGGATATTCCTCTCTTCAATGATGATGGTACCATTGGCAAGGGATCAACCAAACCAACCAAAGTAGACGTGGATCAAACCACCCACCAAGTTGTGACAGATGTTAAACGACGTGAATTTTGGCTCAAAGTCCCAAATCCTGACTGTTTTGCTGATTGGACACATATAAACCTGAAGGAACTTTGGAGAAAATGATCCAGTGGGGAAGAAATAAACAACTAAGCAAATTAGATAAATATCTACAGCCATAGGGACATCTAAATCTCAAATTTAAGAATTATCCCATTATTTTTTTATTTAGTGTGTGAATGATCTAGAATCAACTGGTAATTTTTGTATTAAAAGAGCGAATAGATAAGAAAATGCCGTTTACTTGTTAAGAAAAGCAAATATCAATTTTTTTGTGAATTTAAAAAAAAAATATGGAAAAAAAAGATTTTTCATCTCTTTTTTTACACAGTGAAACTCTTGGTTATTATGTCAAACAATCCACTTTGCGTCTGGAAGTCAGAAGATAAGGTAGTGTACTGTATGAAGTACAGATAATTGTCCTTGGTAAAGTCGATGAGTTTTATCTGACCTGTTACGTTGTCTGCAGTTGTGTTGAAAGTGGTTTCGTTGGCAGTTATTCCAGCAATGTTTATGGTGCTGTTGGTACCATTTAATGTGGCAACCTGTGTTTTGAGAGTGTTAAGATCTGCAGTGTTGTTAGCGTTGTTTGGTAACTTGAAAATTACAACTCCGTTTCCAGTTGTGGTGTTGTTTTTCTGGATATCTGCATCCCCCACAGCAACTACTGTGCCGTTTTCACTGGAATTTTCGCTGATAATGTTCCAGTTTGCAGGATAACTAAAGCTGATGCTATTGTTTGAATAAGTCTTTGTTGTCGTTGAATTGTTTCCATTTCCATTCTGACTGGTACAGCCTGAAGCGGCTACCACCAATGCAACAATGGCAATGACTACGAATATATATTTCTTCATTAAATTTATCCCTCCACTTTAATAACCAATAATACTAATACATATCTATCAAACTATTAGTATAAATAACTTGTCTAAAGCTACAAACTAAATTTATTTATCAAATTATTTACTTATTTGTTAAATGGGGTTAAATTATGTCTTTTAATGGATCATTAGAAACTGAAGAACTGAGATCAAAGCTCATTAAGAAGTACATGGAAACTTCTATGGACGATGCTTTCAATGGAGAAATACTAGAAACAGCTCATGGCTCATGTTACAAGATAAGTGATTCACGAAAATTAAAACTCAACACACTCCCTAAATCCAAGGCCAAATCAAACCTACTCAGCGATCTTAAAATTATTAAGGGAATTGGAAATTCTAAGGAGCAAAAACTCAACTCTGAAGGTTATCAAACTGTTGAAGATTTAAAGGAACATCCAACTTACTCTGGAGAAGCATGCAAACTACTGGATCTCTTAGATGAAGGAAACACAAGCAACATCACAGACTACGTAACTTGCAGATATCCCAAGAGCCACCCATCGGCACTCTACTCTAGCTGCTTTTCTTCCAATGATAATTTTCTTTTCATGGACATAGAAACATTGGGACTCAAATCTGTTCCACTCATACTAATCGGAGTATCAAGGTTTGAAAACAAGAAAATAACAGTTGAACAATTTCTTTTAAGGGATCTTGATGACGAGGTATCGGCCCTTGAAGCCTTCAATTCAACTGTGGATGAGGACACCATATTCGTGAGTTTCAACGGTCAAACCTTTGATATTCCCTACATAAAGGACAGGTTGAACCACCATCAAATTAAAACAGACCTTCAAAGGAATCACCTGGATCTCATGCACTTCTCAAGGAGAGCCTGGAAAAATCACCTTCCCAACTGCAAACTCCAGACCATAGAAAAACATCTATTTGATTTTGAACGTGAAGATGATGTTCCAAGCAGTATGGTCCCTTCATTTTACAAAACCTACCTTGAAACAGGCAACATAGGGACACTCATACCCATAGTTGAACACAACAAGGAAGATGTGATAACCCTCGCAAGAATACTTTCCAGACTCAACACAGAAATGGACATATAAAAGGTTTAAAAATTAAATTTTAAGGTATTTTAAAAGGTCTTTGAGATTTAAGGTGTTGATTATATCCTCTTTTTTAGCCCATCCACGTCTTGCAGTTCCAACTCCAAGCTCCATATTAACGAGTTCGTTGATTGAATGTGAATCAGTGTTTATAACCAGCTTAACACCATTTTCAACCGCCTGTTTGATGTGCATATCTCGAAGATCTAACCTGTTTTTACGGCTGTTAATTTCAAGAAGGGTTTTATTATCCTTAGCAGCCTCAAAAACTTTTTCAAATTCGAGTTCGTATCCAGCTCTCCCATGTATTTCCCTGCCTGTGGGATGGGATATGATGTTCACATGTTCGTTGGATGCAGCTGCAACAATCCTTCTGGTGAGTTCATGTTTGTTTTGGTTGAAACCAGAATGTATTCCTGCAATCACGATGTCCATCTCTTCAAGGAGCTTGTCTGGAACATCTAAATAGCCGTAGGAATCTATGCTGGCCTCAACACCATTGAGTACTGTTGTACCATCCAATTTTTTGTTGACACTGTCCACTTCATCCATCTGTTTTTTTATTTGCCTCTCACTGAGGGCCTTGGATGTTTGAAACGACTTTGAATGATCAGTTACTGCGATGTACTCGTATCCCATTGTCTGGGATTTAAATGCCAGTTCTTTGATGCTGTTTTTCCCGTCACTCCAGTTGGTGTGTATCTGAAGATCTCCTTTTATATCGTTGAGTTCTAAGAGTTCGGGTAGTGTTCTGTTTATTGCAGCTTGTACTTCTCCTGTGTTTTCCCTGAGTTCTGGTTCTACGTAATCCATGCCCAGTGAGTTGAAAACCTCTTTTTCAGTAGTTCCAGCCACGAGTTCATCTCCATCGAAAACCCCGTACTCGTTTAGTTTATATCCGAGGGATATGGCTAGTTTTCGAAGTTCTACGTTGGTTTCTTTAGAGCCTGTGAAGTACAGGAGTGCCGATCCAAATGATTCATCCTTGAAGGTTCTTATATCTACATCCATACCATTTTCTTTGAGTCTGATTGTGGATTTGGTTGGTCCGCTTACAACCACATCGTCCACCATGTCCATATTGGTGAAAAAATCCATCACTTCCAGGGGTTCGGGGGTTGTGACCAGCACATCGATGTCTCCAACAGTTTCCTTCATCCTCCTTATGGACCCTGCAATTTCCACCCTGTCAACGTTGTCCTCACTAGTGAGCAGATCTTTGATCTTCCGTGCGATGGGTAGAATATCTCCAATTAAACTTCTTCCACCACTTTTTTTTGCAAACCCTAAGTTTATCAGGATATTTCTCTCAGTTTTTTCACCCATACCCTTCAATCTTCTTATCCGATGATTTTTGGCCTGTTTTTCAAGATCGTCAAGGGTTTTAACTCCAAGTTCCTGGAAAAGCTGTTTGATACCTTTAGGTCCCAAACCCTCCACAGTCATTAGTTCGTCGTAGTTAACTGGAAACTCCTGTTTGAGGTTTTCAAGGTAGTTGAGGGATCCAGTGTCTATTATTTCCTCGATTTTTCTAGCTATCTTGTCCCCAATACCCGGCAGATCCTGTAGTTTTCCTTGTTCTCTGATATCTTCAATGGCTTCGGATTGAATTTCTACTGTGTGCGCCGCCCTTCTGTAGGCCTTGGTTCTGAAGTCCACACTCTCCATCTCCATGAGATCCGCCACTTGATTCAGAATGGATGCTACAAGCTGATTTTTCATAGGATATATTATGTTGTTAAAACTACATATTTATTTCCACAAAAATCCATTAATCAACTAAAATAGTAGGACTTAGGCTGAAAAGATTGCCATAAATCCATAGTTTATTTAAAAAAAAATTCAATTTCATTTAAAATAGTTTGTTTTGGTGTTTCTTGGGTGAATGTTGAATACTTAACTAATATTCACATCTACGGTTCGTTGGTCTTCCCACCAAAGTATCTGTTGTTTGATGGTTATTTTGGTTGTTCCTGTTTCTAAAGGTTTAAATGTGTACATGTTCATCCAATATCCATCTATAGGTGCACTCCTCTCTTTACTTGTTAACTTGAGCAAGTCATGGTTGTATCCATCATTATCTATCCATTCGTCGTACATCAGATCTAACTCAAATGTACTTCCCTTTGCCACATTTATGGTACTGTAACCATCATAATTTGCAGCTGCACTGGCACTTGAGATACCTCCTAGAATGAAGAGACTCACCAGTAATCCTGCCAATATTTTAATTTTCATATGCATTACCTCCATACAATCTTAAAATATATTATTAATTTTTAATTTAAAAGTTTTATTATATAATATTTGCTAAAACAAATTTTTGAATTATGTCCAATATCAGAAAAATCTAAAAAAAACAATGGTTCAAGTTCAGTTTTTAGCTTTTGCATTGAATATTGCCTTAAATTAATTAAAAAGGGATTTATGAATCTTTATTTATTATTAAACTTTTATTTTCAGGGTTTTAGTTGGTTAGTTGGGTAATATTAGTTTTTATGAATTCTAATAGTTAAAATAAAGGTCGTGATTCACTTAAAAAGATGGAAATTTTTTAGAAAAATTAATATATCAAGTGACAAATAACTACCCTAGAATATTTTTATGCTAGATATTAAATTATTTAATGTTCTGGTTACAAAATGACTCAAAACATACTGATCATCATGGAAGACGATTTTGGGGATGATGGGTTAGTTAAGATGCTAGATTCTTGGGGATACAAAACCCATTTCCTATTGAAGACAGATACCAATAAAATCCCTGAAATTAAACCTGATCTTGTTATAATGGATGTAAACCCCAACGATCCAGAGTCAGAAATAATCATGAACAGCTTGGATTCCCCCACCATCTACCTTCCCATGGTGAGGAAAAATTTTGATCTACCAAGCATGACAACTTATTTTGATGGATCTGTTTCTGATGAGAAACTTAAGTTTGCTGCCGAGATGGTTGTTTATCATACTCAGACCAGTAAAAATTTGAAGCAAAATCATGAAACCTACAGGCTCCTCTATGAAAATGCACCCATGGCTTACCAGTCACTGGATGAATCTGGAAACATCATAGACGTCAATCAAACTTGGCTGGAAAAGCTGGGATACAAAAAGGAAGATGTTATAGGCAGCTGGTTTGGAGACTTTTTAAACTCAAACCATGTTGAAAAGTTCCGAATCAACTTTCCTAGGTTCAAAGATGCTGGAAAAACTTCAAACGTTGAATTTGTAATGGTTAAAGCAGATGGCAATGAGATCACTGTATCCTTCGATGGAAAAATTGGATACGATTCCCGGGGAAATTTTAAACAAACACACTGCATCTTCAAGGATATCACAGCTCAAAAGGTGGCTGAAAATGCCATGAGAGAATCTGAAAAATATTACAAGACCATATTTGAAAACACAGGCACGGCAACCATCATAGTGGAGGAAGATTCAACCATTTCCCTTGTGAACACCCAGTTCGAACATTTATATGGGGTTAAGTGGGATGAGATTGAGGGAAAAATAAAGTGGACAGATCTTGTAACGATTCAGCACCTGCCGAAAATGTTGAGATACCACAAACTTCGGAGAAAAAACCCTGAAGAAGTACCTAGAAACTATGAGTTTGACTTTGTAGACAGTTCTGGAGCCATTAAAAATATCTTTGTGACTGTTGCCATAATTCCTGAGACATCCAAAAGTTTGGTTTCACTTCAAGACATCACCTACATGAAGGTAACAGAAGGCACGTTGAAAACCACCATAAATGAGAAGGACACCTTGTTAAGGGAGATACATCACAGGGTGAAAAATAATTTGCAAATTATATCAAGCCTTTTGAACCTTCAATCCAGATACATACAAGACAACGATACCTTAGAGGTGTTCAAGGAAAGCCAAAACAGGGTGCGTTCCATGGCTATTGTCCATGAAAAACTCTACAAATCAGATAATATTTCTAAAATTGATTTTGGAGAGTACATTGAAGATCTTGTAGGCAACCTAATTTACAACTACAACATAGAGCCCGAGAAGATCAAATTTAACACAAATATCAAAAATATCTTCTTTGATGTTGATACATGTACTCCATGCGGACTCATTGTAAACGAACTACTAACCAACTCCGTTAAACATGCATTTCCAGGAGATATGAAGGGACAGATCAGTATTGATCTTAAAGATAATGAAGGCACCTACACATTATATGTGAGTGATGATGGTGTTGGTTTTCCTGAAGATGTTGACTACACAAACACTGACACCCTTGGACTGCAACTCGTAACCAACCTTGTAAATCAATTGGATGGCAGTCTAGAAATTATAAATAAAGGTGGAACCACTATTAAAATCATATTTAAAGACTTTAATATGTGAATCTCAAACTAAAAGCAAATTTTTATTTTCCATTAACAACATAACATAGTAACAGATTCTAAGCAAAGAATTTGGATGTTCAAATTAAAACCATTCAAATCATAGAATGAATTTGGATTCAATTCATTGAAGAAATGAAAAATTTTCCATGGGAGTTGGATTACTTTATGGCTGACCAAGAAAAATATGAAACTGCAAGTTTTGCTGCAGGTTGTTTCTGGGGAGTAGAAGCAGCTTTCAGAGAATTGAAGGGTGTTGTTGAAACAACTGTGGGTTACATGGGTGGACACACCAAAGACCCAAACTACAACGAGGTATGCACAGGCACAACAGGCCACGCAGAAACACTTCAGCTCAAGTACGATCCAGATGAAATAAGCTTTGAAAAACTTTTGGAAGTGTTCTGGAACAAACACGACCCAACAACCAAGAACAGACAGGGTCCAGACATTGGAGAGCAGTACAGATCAATAATTTTTTATCATAACCCCGAACAAAAAAAATTGGCTGAAGAATCCAAAGAAAAACTTGATTCATCAGGGAAGTACAGAAATCCAGTTGTAACAGAAATAATTCCAGCCGGAACTTTTTATCCTGCCGAAGATTATCACCAGCAGTACCTGGAAAAACATGGCAGAAAGTTCTGTGGAATCTAACTCAAACCTTTAAATTCCTTTATTTTTTTTAAAATGATTCGCATTAATTTTAAAGCTAAATACTCATAAAACCTATTTTTCTTATCTAATTTACTGTTCGGTTTATTAAAACGAAGATTGTCTGTTTTTAGATTCAATATCATTATATTGATGGATTGGTAATTTTTTGGAAATAATTATATATCCAAAAAAACAAAGTATTACTAAAAGTATTATAAATAATAAATAAACAAAAAGTGTAGATCACAGAGCTTCGAAAGTAATTGAAGCACCAAATTTCCAGTGAAGTATAACTTGATAATCGTTTAGAAAAATTTAAGGAGATGGAATTGATGTTGAAGTACGCGCTGTTGTTTGTAGGTATTCTCGTGGTAATTCTAAGTATCTTATATTTCGTAGGCTACGAACCAACAAATTTGGTTTTGAATAATGGAGAGTACAGTTTTAACAAAGATTTGAATGTTTTAAATCAAAGTGGTAAGGCAGAACCAAATTCATGGGTTAAAATTAATGGTAAATCAGCATTCGTAGATCAAAATGGAAATTTCTACTGTCTCGTAGATATTCACAACGGCACAAATATAATCAATGTCACAGCCAAAGCACCATTTAAATCAATAAACACCAAAATTGCGTCAGTAAAGAGAACAGAAACACCAAACCACATAGATGTATACTACAGCTTAAACAACACCTACGTGGCACCATAAATAAGACTTGGAAGTTTAAATCCCCATCTATTATTTTTTAAGGGAGCACTCTTAACCTTTAATTGATATGATAACTTGTAATTTATATTAATTCACTGTGTCTTATTAAAATATTTAAATAGATTTTAGTCATTTTAACTAAATTAAAGATTTTATTTAATATTTTATTTTATTTTAGTACATTATTACGGCCTTTATGTTTTTATTATTTATTTCAAGAAGTGTAATGAAGTTTAGCTTGAATTTGATATTACGAAGCTGAAAACATATATATAATGAACTCTAATAACAAATTTAATTCTTTAGATCAAACCTTAATTATAAACAATAGATTTAAGGTATTTTAGAGCTTATTGGATTGAATGGAGGAATATTTACGGTTATTATTAAATGTAAAAAATGTAGGAAGGAGTATGAAATAGACCCTGAAGAGGAGGTTTCAGATTTTAAATGTGAATGTGGTGGAGAATTATCACATACATCATCAAATTCAACACCAAATTTAGAAAATAACTCTATAGATAACTCAGGGGCAGAAGAAAAATTGGAAAAATCCGGTGTAAAAAACCGTAAATGGATGGTGGGTGTGGTTTGTGTCTGCCTAATCTTGGCAGTAACCCTGGGAGGCATGTTACTTACCAAAACAACTATTTCAGGAAATACTAACACTTCAACTTTATCTGAGAACAGTCATATCCAAAACAGTACCTACTCAAAAAATGGTTTGAAATTTGACTATCCGTCTGGTTGGAAGCAGATATCTAACTTACACTATCCAAGTAGATGGGGATTTCCAGATCCAATTGTGTCATATTACCAACCAATTGGCAACTACAACGAAACATACATTGAAACATATTTCTACATAAAACAACGAGATGTACATTCCTTAGATGAAATGCTTAAAGATTACCGGAGAGACATTTCAAATATTGGTCAGACAGAAGTTTCAGAAAGAAACATAACAGTAAATGGAATGAAAGCAGTAGAACTCATTAAAACATGGCATAATGGAAATATGCAGTATAAAGCTTTAACTGTACATATAGAAGCTGTAAAAGGTTCTAAATACTACAGAATTGGATGTGTGGTACCAGCAAATCAGTACAACCAAACATTACCAATATTTGAAATGGTTGTAAACAGCTTTAAACCCACTGGATCATGATTATGCAGCGTTTAAACCAAATTTTACTATTTTTCTCTTAAAAGTAAAAAATATATTTTAATGGATTATCTTATTTTTATTAATTCTCTTCACCCAAGAATTTAGCATCAACAGGATTTCTCTCCACTAACCTTTGATACTTGTATTTAGGATAGCCCACCATAACAGCGCCTGTAATCATCATATTTTCCGGTATTTTAAAAAGTTTTAGTAATGGTGAATTTTCGCTCATTGCACAGTGTTCAAAAAGGCCAGCCCAGCATGATCCTAGATCCAGATACGGAGCAAAGAGTTCTAGGTAGCTTAAACAAGAAATTGTGTTGGCTCTGCCTTGAATAAAATTTTTATCCGCAGTGGCCACAACAAGGCAGGTGCCCCTCTTAAAACTGAATCTGAACCTGTTTCATGGTACTTCTTTATTAGTGGTGTTAATATTTTCCTGAGGGCAGGACGGACTGATGGGCTTTTTTCAAGATATTCAATGGTAATATCACTGGCTTTTCTAAGAATTTCCTTGTCATCCACTATTAAGTAGGATACTCCCTGGGTATTGCTTCCTGTAGGTGCATAATTAGCAATTTCCACGAGTTTGAGCAATTTTTCTTTAGTTACAGGATCTCTTTTGTAACTCCTGATGGAACGCCGGGATCTTAGGAAGAACTCAGCCTCTTTTGGACTGAATTTTTTATGTTCAGAAATTTCAACCTGTTCTGCAAGGGGAGATCGATGGTTGTCAATGGCCATATTGGGACATACTGCAACGCAGTGACCACAAGCTATGCAATTTTGTTCTAATTGAACATCAGGTCCATGGGTTTCAAGGGTTAAAACATCCGATGGACATTCATCCACACAAATTCCACATTTGGTACATTTATCATGATCAACGGTTATCAAATTCATAAAATTTCACCCCACTAAATCCTTTTCCCTAAATAATCAACATGGTTGATTATCATTACTATTATAATTATCTGAAAAAAAAGAATTATTTTTTTTTACATGAAATAATTTCACAATGTTATTGATTCGAACCCTAAGTTGATTCAAATTCTAATTTTAATTAACATATGGACAGTATACAAATTAGCCTGTAAATTTTAGAGAAAACAGCAAATAACCTTTGATAGTTTAAGATGATATGGTTCAGGAGTTAAAAAAAATAAAAAAAGTTGATGTTTGAATCTAATTATTTATTCCCGTTTTTACAGTTGTTTCACAGTCCCTTTAACTAGATTTTTCACATAATCTGTGTTTATGAGGTTACTTTGTGTCCATACTACATTTATTCCAGATATTACTCCGGGGTACTGGTACTTACTTGAACTGTATACCCATCCCTTTAAATTATTGGCTATGTTTTTCACGTAGATGTTGTAGCTTCCTGAAGAAGGGTTGTACTCTTGCCATACGATTCTTGTGCCGGAGATTTTTGGCTGATATTGTGAATAAGTTGAAGATTTCACAATTCCCCCTTTATTTGTCACGATGTTTCGTACGTACACAACGTACTTGATCCCAACAAGTTCTGACCATACCACCCTGTTTCCGGAAATATCAGGCTTGTATTGATTATTTGTTGAGGTTTGTACTATATTGCTGTTTCCGTTGGCTAAATTTTTTATGTAAATAACAGATTTTGAATTTTTAATACCTTCCCAAACTACTCTTGTACCAGAAATTGCAGGGTTGTTCTGAGATTTTGAAGAACTGTAAACAATGCCCTTGGCTCCAGTAACAATATTTTTGTAGTAAATCTTCGAGAATCCTGATGAATTTGTTTGTTGCCAAACAGCTATATTTCCAGATATATCAGCATTTTCTTGGTTGATGTTAGAGGGAGATAAAGCCCCATAATTTCCTGTGCCTATATTTTTGTACCAAATATTGAATTTCCCACTGTCATCTTCTTGTGTCCAAACAATTCTTGTCCCGGAAATTGATGGATCGTACTGGTTATCTATGGACGATAGAACTTTTCCCTTTTTGCCTGTGTCCAAGTTTTTCACGTAAATATTCCAGATCCCTGTTGATGTGTCTTTTTGAGTCCATACAATTCTTGATCCATCGATATCAGCACTTCCTTGTGGATTGTTGTTGGTAGATACTTTAATTATTTTATTTGAACTGCTGTTTGTGTTCACAGTAGCTGCAGATGCTGCTCCGCATAAAATAAAGGCAGATACTAAAATAACTAATGAAATCATCAAATATTTTTTCAAATAATACCCTCCCCAATTTTTTGTAAAAAAATCATATTATAGTTATTAATCACTAACTATAAAATTTTTGCTAAACAATTTTAACTTATAAAACAAACCATAACCCTCTTAAAAAAAATACAAAATATTAATCAATAACTCTATTAAACCATCGAAAACTAAAATCTTCCCATTTAACCAACTTATGTAACAATATATGGCAGTGCATAAAAAAAAGGTATTGAAAATGTATTCAACTACAGGTCCGCCAAAATTTTCTCACCATCAACCTTGACAAGGTAAGTTTTAAGATTTTTTGGTGACTTCAATATTTTGACTGCAGTTAATTTGAGTCCTTTCCAGTCTGTCCAGCGTATCACATGGCCGTCAATCAGATCGAATTGACTGTGATGTTTTGGACAGGTGATCACAGTCCCATCCAGAACACCCTTGGACAGATCACCACCCATGTGGGGGCAACGGTTATCAGAAACCATGAATTCTTCTCCAACGCGGGCAACTAAATATTCATGATCATCTATATCAACCATTTTAAGTCCTCCATCTTCCAATTCAGACTTCTCTAAAACTTCCACAAAAACCATTCTTAAACCCTCCAAATGACTTTTTCTTATTCCATATGCCTGTACGATCCTAAACAATGATCAATTCTTTAAACAACCAATTTGGCTCCTGAAAAAAATAATGGAAATTAAATTGTAGCATTTTTTTGATTAGCACATTCTTTAGCTTGGGGCGAATATTCCGAAGAACACTATCCATGCCAGCATTGTTTTGGCTACGAAGCTCAGGATTATGTAAACCCTTTCACCGTAGAGATAATCTTTCCACTTGGAAACACCTTTGTACTGGAGTATCATGTTTATTGAGAAGGTGTTGAATAGAATGAAGTAGAACAACAGTATGTAGTATACAAAGGCCGGTGGTTTAGTCTGTGATGAACCTAATTCTGCGATGAAATATGCAGCAAGAACTATCCAAGGTGTGAAACCTGCTAAACAACCCAGAAGATATGC
>JAEZAV010000149.1 GCA_023430285.1 Methanobacteriota archaeon
CAAATCCCAGTCCCGGCGTTCAATCTAAAACTGCTCGATAGTCAAATAAATAGCTATTTATTCACATTTTCATGAACATTTTCCTGTTTTTCAATTTTCTCAAATTGTTCAAGACCTTCCCCTAAAATCTGGTGGATCCCAGTCGAATTTGGATATTTTTTTATATTTTGAATTAAAAAAGTAGTATCATGAATTGATTTTAGTTATTGATACTTGGAATCTTCCAAGTTCTAAGGTTTTAAAAAACTTTTTGAGAAACAAGGGATAAAATGGGGGAATTGAATGGGATTTAACTCGAAAAATTTGTTTGTTGTGGTTTTTCTGGTGGCTGTTTTAGTTGCTGTTAGTGGTTGCACATCCAACACCAACATGACCAAAAATTCAACGAACAACACTAACAACGTGGTTGTAAACAACAGTACACAGCACAACACAACCAATTATATCAGTGCCTCAAAGGCCAAGGAGCTAGCTCAACAGTACACAGCAATGGGAGTTACATTGGGTGAACCAACTTTAACCACTTACAATGGTGTTAAGGTTTGGAAGGTTCCTGTGAACACTGTGGGTACAGAAGAACATGTGGATTTCATTTATATAAATGCTGTATCAGGTAAGAAGGTTCAGTAAAAATAAATAGTTTTTACCTGACTTTTTCAGCAATATCCACTTTTTTTTATTTTTTTCGTTAATCTCTATATTTATATCCATGTAGTTTTTAGTAGAACCAACAAGGCACCAAATTCTATTATGCTCAGACTCAGGACTGGGAATCCCATTCCTGCACCGTGGAATCCTTCTCTAGCTAATAAGAAGAACATGAACAGAATGTTTTGGACTATGAGCAGTGTTGCAAATATTATGAGGCCCAATGTGAATTGCGATTTCAACTTTCTGTAACTCGTTACATAAGTGAAGAGCAAAATCAACAAAAGTCCTATGTTCGCTGCACAAACTACAGCGGCAAATATTGCTAAGCTTGGATCGTCTAGAGGGGGTCTTCCTGATTCACTCCCATTAAAACTGCCATTTTCTGGAGGTTTATTAATATCCATATAAATCACCTATTATTTTTCTTCAGTTTCATGCCAAATACTCTGGAAAAGTTCATAATTTTCTTCCATTGATGATGAAAGGAAGTACATGGTTCCATATTTTTCTCCAGATGTTGTTATTACGTTGTTATCTTCCAAGACCTTTATATGATGCCTTACAGTTTTATAATCCAGATCTAATTTTTCGGCAAGCTGATGGGCATTGTAAGGCCTTTCATTTAGAAGGCTTAAAATCCTTGCTCGATTTATTCCTCCCTTAGTACCAGCTATAAGCCACCAAAGTATTTTTTTCATAGGCATCACCAAATAGTCAATGGGTTATTAAACCATTACAAAACTAAGTTTTTATAATGGAATGGGATATACTTATCGTTTTTGTATGATTATATTGGTGATTGTTCCTATTTAGATTGCTTAACTTCTTTAGGTTTTTGAAAGGATCCAAATGTTTTAAACATTCTTTTCAATGGTTTTCTGTAGATGTGCATATGGATTAAAACAGCAATAACCATTAAAATGGATATTTCAGCATGCCAATAATCAATACTCGGATTTAGTGCAGTTTTTATCCCCAAGTTAATTAGAAGCAAAAGCAATGCTCCTGTGAAACCTGTACCTACAAAACCTGCTGTTAAAACCAGGTTCCAAATTCTTCGGTGCTTTTTTTGGCTTAATATTCCCCTGGAAAATAGTAGGCAGGTGAATAAGTAACTTCCAATGATTATTAAACTTAAGGGCAGCACATGGAAATCAGAACCATCTGAGAATGTGGAACCGTCACCTCCATTGTTTGAGTCCAAGTTAACTGTGGAATTTGAATCGTCGGAACTGTTATTTGTTGATGAACTGCTGTCTGTTGTTGAGCTGTTGGTAGATGTTGAGGCTATTGTTTGTGAAAGATCACAGATTCCATCTCCATTTAAATCTATGTATCGTGGGCACTGGCCAGGATAGGGATCGTTAACCAATCCATATGGACAGCCAGCAGCACAAGAACCTGACATGGTGCCCACTGCAATTGCTGGAACTGTTAAAGCAGCATTTACCACTTTTTTATTCTTTAAAATATTGCATAACTGTTGCTTCATCTTCTTAAACTCCCACATTTAGATTTAACATTTTTTTAGTGGAATTCCAGTAGGTGTGGATGTGGAACAGTCCTACAAATATCATGGTAATACCAAATTCAACATGCCAGTAAAGCAACTGGCCATTCACTGGAGAGGTTAATCCTAGATCCATCAAGATCACCAAGAAAAACCCTCCCAAACCTGAAACTAGAAATGTTAACAGGATTGCAAGGGTCCAAATACTAATATGAACCCGTTTTTTAATTATATTCTTTTTATAACATGTATATGTCACAAGATAACTGATAATTACGGGAATTGATGGTATAAATGTTTCATAGCCCATCTAAAACCCTCCTTTAAAACTTCATTTAATTTTTTTTGTCAAACTACGTTGTAATTATAATATGATTTGGCTATAACAAAAGTAGTTTTTCCAGATTTACACCCAAGTTACACCAAACTCTTTAGATCCCAAGTTTTAAAAAAAATATTGGAGAAAGATTTAAACCCGTTTTATCCCCTTAAAATCGTTTATTTGAAGTTCACTGAAACCAACAGCCCATCTTATTTTGAATCATAAACTTGAAATGGAATCTTGTGCAAAAATAATAATTAAATCATAGAAAAAAATGACGATCCATGGAGGTTTAAATTTGGTGGAAGTTCAAATATTGGAATTTGGATATTCGTTAGAAAAGGGCAGGCACTTCATAAGATTTTTAGTAAGTGGTTTAACAGACGAGGATATCGAAAAAATAGTGGGAATAGTGGGTCAGATTCCTGAGGGCAGCTTCAAACGATTCCAAACATGGAACACGGACACAGGACTAGAGATATATGAACTCTTCCCAGCCAAGGAATACCCATTTAATAAGGAAATACCTTCACCTGAAGAATTCAAAGCAGTTGAAAAGAATGTGGAAGGATTCTTAGCAAGGTTCAATTAAAACCAAAAACCTGAACATCAACCATTTTATGGTTAGATAAACTTTTAACAAATTTTACTTACTGAGTTTGTACAATATTTTTTTTTAAATTAGATACTATTCAATACTCATAACACTTATTATTTCATCAAAAAAAAGAATAGAAAGTGGATCAAAACTTCCATCAAAATATTGACCTAAGAGTTGATACAGTTACTTTCCCTTGGATTTCTCTAACTTTTCAACCTTGACCCCATCATTTTCATGACTGTACTTGTCTCCCCTTAGTGCGGATAGTACTGCTGCTGTTCCTGTTAACAATGCACCCATGTAGAAAGAAATTTGTAGGGATGGCATGAAAGCAGTTGCAAATGTTGTTGGGAACCATGTGGTGCCTGTTAACGTGCTTAAAGTTGCTGGGGGAATATTTGCAACTGCAGGTGCTGGTAAACTTGCTAATATGGAACCTATTGGATTGTATCCTAGGAGTGCTGAAAATAAAGCGGATGTTGCAGGGATATTGTTTAAAATTGGTGCTAAGTTAGATGCACCTATACTCACCAGCGATGATGTCATTTCAGCAGGGAATCTTTGAGTTATGCCGACAATGAGAACTGTAAAGAACAGACCCATACTAACTGTGAAACCTGTGTTCATGAGGGTGTAGATCATTCCAGAAGCAACACCCCTTTCGTTTGGAGGTACAGATTTCATTATGGATGCATTGTTGGGTGAACCAAATGTTCCATTTCCCACACCCATGAAGAACACCAACAAACCAAACTCCCAGAAATTGAAGTTATATGGTAATGCTGCTAACAAGAGGAAGGTTATGGTACATATAACCATGCCTGTGGTGGCTATTAAACGAGATCCATACTTATCAGATAAAATGCCTGATATTGGTCCCATTATACTCATTCCAATTGTTAATGGCAGTATGTAAATACCAGCCCAAAATGGTGTGGATTCGTAACTGTAACCATGCAGTGGTAACCATATTCCCTGAAGTAATATTATAAGCAGGAACATCATTCCACCACGTCCCAATGCACTTAACAATCCTGCTAAGTTACCGTATCTGAACATTCGTATTTTAAAGAGATCGAAACGGAACATGGGATCTTCAACTCTCTGTTCAACGAATGGGAATGATATTAAGGCTATAACACCAAGTATCATGCTTATTATTACCCATGGATTGCTCCATCCCATTGGATCTGAGCCGTAGGGCAGCAGTCCGTATGTTATTCCTATGAGTAGGAGAGTGATTCCTAATATGAATGTGGCATTACCCCAAACATCAATTTTGGTTTTAACAGACTTGAGGGACACTTCTTTTAATTTGTAATAGGATAAAAATGTTCCTATAACTCCAAATGGCACACTTACAAGGAATACATATCTCCAGTCTAATATTGCTAGAATTCCACCTAGAACCAAACCTATGAATGATCCGCTCATTACAGCCACAGTGTTTATACCAATGGCCTTTCCAAGTTCATTAGTTGGAAACACGTCTGTTAGTATGGCGGAACTGTTTGCCATAAATAGTGCAGCTCCAACTGCCTGTATCATTCTGAAGGCTATGATTTCCAGAGCACCGGCATCTCCAGTTGATGGGGTTAAACTCAACAGTACTGAAGCAG
>JAEZAV010000192.1 GCA_023430285.1 Methanobacteriota archaeon
GTAAGGGCGATTCACACTTCGAAAACCATATAAAACCATTTGTAACCCAGCTAGATAGTAAAAACATCAAATATGAGTTAGACATACAAGAGTATCATGAACATAACGATCTAGGAATATTTTACCCGGAATTCCTACTTGAAACATTGAAAACAATAGACAACAAACTCATACCCCCAAAGGATGAAAATTTAGATACAAAGAGCAATAAGAAAACTCCAAATTTAACTACATCTAGAAAAAAAAATGATCCTGGATGCTAACCAACAAGATAGATTAATTTCAGGCTATGAAGAAATAATAACATCATTATTAAAAATTTAAATACATTTTTTTATTAAACCATCGAGGTTCCACATGCCGAAAATGTTTAAATTAGTTTCTAAAAACGGTTTAAGAATGATTAAATACAGTCTACACGATGACTGCAGTTTATTTAAACACGAACTTCGAAGTGCAAAGGCAAAAATCTTCAAACACCAAGACCCAATCAAAAACAATCGGGCTGAAATGAATCTCCTTGAAAAAAAAGAGAAATACAGCGAATTAATCCGGCATAATAACGAATTAATGGATTTATTTTTATTTAAAGATGATTCTCCTAAGATTTCAATCATCATAAACTTGGACAGTTCCTGTGATCTAAACAGCTTGTTTAACAATTTTAATCACAACCTAGTTTATCCCAATTTTGAAGTCATTGTCATCGCCAATCATTTAACTGAGAATTCCAGAGAATTTATTTCAAAACTCAAAAGTCAATTTTCAGTGGATTTAATTGAAAATTCTAAGGGCAGATCCTACGCTGAAATACACAACAGCACAGCAGAAATTGCTAATGGAGAATATTTACTGTTTTTAGATGGTAACCTCAAACCTACATACGGGTGGCTGAATAGTTTAATGCAAACAACATTGGAAACTAGGAACACAGGATGTATTGGTGCCAAACTAGTTGATGCAAACCTGGAAGATGGTTCCCATGATTTAAAAATTCAAAGTATTGGTGCAGAGTTTGTTGAAACTAAAAATGGAAATTTTCAAGTGTCTGAAATGGCCGAGGGTTTAGATCCCTACGAAGAAATTTGTATGAAACAGAATTTAAGGGCAGCTGTTACTAAGAAAGCATTTCTCATAAGTAAAGCCCTGTTTTTAGAAGTTGGAGGTTTTGATGAATCGTACAAAAACTGTTTTGAAAGTATTGATCTCTCATTAAAACTCTTTAAAAAGGGTTATTCAAATATTTACAACCCAAATTCCCTTATATTTAGCTGTTTAAATCCAGCTAATTCCCCAAGTAAAAATGAAAAGGATGATCTGATCCTATTTAACAAAAAGTGGAACCAATTTTTACGTGAGAATTTGTTAATGGATAAAATTGAAACCAGCCATGTTTTCAGTTTGAAGAAACTCAAGGTTGGATTTGCAGTGAGTGAAAGTGGAGAAAATGCTTCTGCCGGGGATTATTTCACTGCAAAAGAGTTTGGTGAAGCAATTAAAAGTTTAGGATGGGATGTGTGCTTTTTATCTAGAAATGGTCCGGATTATTGGTACGAACTTGATGATGTGGATGTGGTGATCTCACTATTGTACACCTTTGATCCTCGGAGGATACGCAGTTCTAAAGCATCCCTCATAAAAATTGCATGGCCACGTAACTGGTTCGATAGGTGGACCTTTTTTCCATGGTTTGCAAGTTACGACCTAGTTTTAGTGCCTAGCAAAATTTCCCAAAGGTTTGTGAAGGAACACAGTGGTAAGGATGCAACTTTGCTGCCACTTGCAACCAATCCAAAAAGGTTTAACAGTGACATACCTGAAGCTGAAGAGTATTACAGTGACTACTGTTTCACAGGTAGTTACTGGAACGATTATAGAGAAATTATTGACCTTCTCGATCCAGATAAGCTCCCATACAGGTTTAATTTGTATGGTAAGAACTGGGAGTTAATACCCAAATTTAAACCCTACCACAGGGGATTCATAAATTATATCAACATCCCAAAACTTTATGCTTCAACAAAAATCGTTATTGATGATGCAAACAGTGCAACAAAAGCTTATGGCTCTGTAAACAGTAGAGTTTATGATGCCCTTGCATGTGGAACCCTTGTACTGACCAATGGCAAGTTGGGTGCTTTAGAAATTTTTGGGGAAGATTTACCGGTTTTTGAAACTGAAACTCAATTAAACCATTTGCTCAATCATTTCCTTGAAGCTGATGAAGATAGGATCGATCTTGTTGAAAAATTACAGAAATATGTAGTTGAAAACCATACCTACTTTAATAGGGCACAACAACTTAAAAAAACATTGATTGAATACCTCAACACAAAAACAAGTTAAACTATTAAAATCAGGGATATTCCCATTAAATTTATTTATTTTACAACTTATAAAAAAAATGTAATTTACGAATCATAATTCTAATTAGGTGTTAATAAACATGAAAAAAGGAACTCAAACCATTGGAAACTACGTGGAAAAAACCAGTTTAAAGGAGTATCCAAGAAAGATTGGTCGAAAGTTGAAGTATAAAATTAAAGGAGTAGGTAAATCCAAAGTACAACACCGCAGTTTCAGAGATTTCACAGGATTTCTCTCAAATTCTGTTATTTCACCCATGATCATGGCACCATTTCGTGAACAGGATAAAAGATGTTTTGCCACCATGGAAAATATTGCCAAATATTTAACATTAAAATCTTTGACAAACCAAGATGAAATGGTTACAGTCATACTTCCAGTTTACAACAGAATAGACACAGTTAAGAGTTCGATTGAATCCGTGCTTAACCAATCCTACACAAATTTTGAACTGATAGTAGTCGATGATGGCAGTGATGATGGTTCAAAGGAATTGTTAGAAACACTCAATAATGAAAAAATAACACTGCTTCACAACGCCACACGTAAAGGAGTTTCCACAGCGAGAAATAGGGGTCTGGAAGTTGCAAAGGGAAAGTACGTGGCCTACCTTGATTCTGACAACTTGTGGGATTCACGATACCTTGCAGCGATGGTAGGGGCTTTTAAAAGATTGCCAGATGCCGATGTGGTGTACAGTGGCCAGTATCTTTTTAAGGGAAATGCTAAAAATCCATACGCTGTTCGTTTTGGAAGTTTTAACAGATCCCTGTTAAACAACCGTAACTACATCGATATTAACTCCCTATGCCATAAAAAGGAACTGATTGATCGCATTGGTGGTTTTGATGAATCCCTTGTTAGGCTGGTTGATTACGACCTTATTCTACGCATGTCTGAAAACGCTCAGGTCTACTCTGTTCCAGTTATTCTATCTCACTACTACTACGATAATGCTGATAACACCATCACAAACATTCCAGGCTACGTACATTACCTAGATATCGTGCGTGAAAAAACCCTTAAGAGAAGAGATGAAAGAATGGAATCCCATCATTCAAAGATTTTTGATCATGGTGTGAGCATTATAATTCCGAGTTATGAGGCACTAGAAGATATTAAAGAATGTATTGAAGCCATAGAAGAACAGTATCCAGAATCTGTTGAGATCGTTGTTGTGGACAACAATTCAGAGGGTGCTGTTGTGGAGTACCTGAAAAAATTAGAGGATGAAACTAGGATCAAACTCATATTAAACCCTGTTAACTATGGTTTTACCTATGCAGTGAATCAAGGAATAGAAATTTCCAAACCTCAAAATGATATTCTTTTAATGAACAACGACGCTATTTTAACACCCGGATCGATTGAAGCCCTTCAAAAAACGGCTTACAACCTTTCAGATGCAGGTGTTGTTGTTCCTCAACAAGTACTGCCTCCTGAAACTAAAACCATCAATGAACATGTCCCATTTGCATATCCACAGTACGAATGTGATGTTAACCTTTCAAAGGCACATGATAACATCATAAATGTTCCTGTTTTCCATTCTGGCAGTGTTGTGGAACTGAGTTTCGCACCATTTTTCTGTGCCTACATCAAAAGATCTGTTTTCAATGATTCACTTGGATTAGACCCTGAAAATGGCAGACATTATCGTTCAGACCGTATCTTCTGCAACTACTTGAGACACATCATGAAGTTAAAGGTTTACTACGTGGAAAAGGCGGTGGTTTATCACAAGCTGCAAAAATCTACTGACGACCTTAAAAATCAGCCTAAAAAGGGTGCAGACTATGATGTGATGTTCCAAAAAAACAGATGGGAACCTGAAAATGCAGAGAAATTAGGTTATAAAACACAGGTATGGGATTTTTAATGATCAAATCTCTTTGAAGAACCCCCAAGCAGATAGTGGTTTTATAACATAACTTCCAATTGAATCACTTATTTTCAATCTTTTTTTTGTTAGATTCAAACACTACATTTGGATTAATGTAACGTCCACGTTTTTCAGTTGCTTTACCATATTGAATGGCTCTTTTAGGACAGCGGTTTATACATGCGGTACAATGACTGCATTTATCCTTAGTCCATTTTGGTTTTCCATTTTCAAGATTTATTACCATTTCTGGACAAATTTCTTCGCAGAGGGCACAGCCGTTGCATGCATCTGTTGTATAAAATTTGTCAGTGTTACGCCTCATTCCATACAACTTGTAGATTAAAGGTGTTAGTATGGCAATTACCCCATGTTTAGAGAAGTTACCCTTCTTATTAATTTTAAGAAGTTCTATTATGTTTTCTATCTGTTTTTCTGCAACTTGAAGTTTGGATCTCTCTTTTTCAGCATCGTAAGTATCGTATATCATGACGTAGTTCGAGGGCATCTCAACAGAAAATGAACTGCTTAACTCCAGATCCTTGGTTTTAAGCTGGTTTGCCACCATTTCGTCTGCCCGTCCAATTGAGGATCCACAAGTAACTACTGTGTATATGAATGGTTGGTTGGACTTTTCTATTTTCAATTGTTCCATGAATTGTTCTACAATTGTTGGCAGTCCATTGAAGTAAACTGGAAATATTATTCCTACCTTTTCACCATCCAATGGTTTGTAATTAAATTGTTTCTTGTTTAAAGCATCTGTTATGTTGATTAGTTCTCCACCTTCTGTCTCTTGCAATTTTTGTGCAACATACAACGAGTTTCCAGTGCCTGAAAAGTAAAATATCATGAATTATTCCCCCGTTTTAACTTTAAAATCTTTCTTTTATCCATAAAAAGTCTACTCTCAAATTTATTTATGGTTTCTAAAACCTTAATATTATGATTCGATAACTATCGAATTATGTATTTGGGAAATTGTATATAAATGTTTTCATGTATAGTTTCATTGTAAAGAAAAAATATTCCAAGGATTTAATGGGAAAACTGGGACAATTAAAAAAGGAATAGTTTAAGGAAAATTTGTGAACCTTAAAATGAATAAAATAATTGTTAATATTGGGCCGAAGTTACTTTAAAAAAGGTTATCAAGCTTATTTCCATTGAATTTGTTTTTCAAAAAAAATAAGAGGTTTAGGATCATGGCCATTTTCAAACGTACATCAAAGATGCTGAACAATTTAAGGGGTAAAGTTTCTGAAGAGACTGGTTCAACCCAAGAACTTAGTATCAAAGAGGATATGAATTATTTGTACGAAGTCAGTGTTGTTACACCCAGTTACAAAGGAGAAAAGCATATTGTTCGATTTTTAGATTCAATGAAGAATCAAAGTTTGGCAAAAAACCTCTTTGAAGTTATCATAATCATTAATGGGGAAAAGGACAGTACCAAAGATCTTGTTGAAAAATTCAAACTCGAAAATCCCGATATGAACATAATTATCCCATATTCAAAACTTGCCAATGCATCAAATGCCCGTAATATTGGAGTTAAAACTGCTAAAGGCAAATATATCACCTTTGTTGATGATGATGATTATGTGTCCCCAAATTTTTTGGAGGAACTCTACAACCATGCGGCTCCTGACAGAATTGTCATGGCTCCAATGGTAGATGTGGATGAAAACAACAACATCAATCATCCCAATTCAAACAAAGATATGGTTGAAGGAATAATAAACGATCCCTACACCAATATAGGCCGTTACTTCTCATTCACTGCATGTAAACTGATTCCATCATCCAATTTAAGGAGGATATTATTCGATGTTGATCTCACAAGTGGAGAAGACATCGTGTTCTTTGCAAATCTTATGACTTCAAACAATTTTGAAGTTTACATGGTAAATAACGAATCAAAGGCCATTTACTACAGGGTGCTAAGATCAGACTCTGTTTCTAGAAAGTCTATGAGCTTCAAATTTAATGTGGAAGATCGTCTAGCTGTAATCAAGAAATTAAACAATTACCTATCCCAAACAGACAATACAGATAGTGTAGGTGGGCTTAAAATAAGGATAAACGCACAAACAACCTTCATAAATAAATATCTGAAGGCATATCCCAAGGAATATAACAGAGTTCTTGAAGCCATACACAGTGTTAACCTGGAATACTTTAACATGAATGAATTAAATAGAAATCTTGCCCAAAGACTTTACATATCCTTCAGTTTTTTACCATACAATGATATAAGTTCCTACTTCATTGGAAAACGCATATCTAAAAGAGGAAACATCGTCGATGTCATTTCCAACAAAATGGAGCCAATGAGGAAGCTGGATGAAGCCAGTACAAAGATCACGGAAGATTATTTGGGGCGGAATGTCATCATCAATTCTGTTCCAACACTTGGAAACTGGAAACACATGAAGAATTTTTGTGAAGAAGGAATAGTTGCCATAGACAAATTAGTGAAACAAAATAATGGCTATGAAGAGATTTACAGCTATTCAATGTATCCTGCATCTAATTTGCTGGCATTTAACTACAAGCTGAAACATCCAGAAGTAAAGTGGATAGCTGAGTTTTCAGATCAATCTATTTATGAGAATATTGGAGACATCATCGATGCAACCGTAGATGAACCTGATGTGTTAAGTAAACTTAACAAAACCCTTGTTGAGAACGGGTTTCCGGAGGATTCATCCGGAAAAATATTCTTTTTAAATGAATATCTAGCATATGCATTTGCAGATGAGCTAATATTTCAAAGCGAAAATCAGAAGCAGTATATGTTGGATAAGTTTCCATACCCAGAACTAATGGGAATTATCAACAAAAAAATCCAAGTAACAGCCCCACCAGTACTGGACTGCAAATTTTACAGTTTAGTTCACCAGAATTACCAATTAAATTCTGATATCGTGAACTTCGCCTACTTCGATTCAGCCCATGAAAAAATATATTTAGAACAAGTTTACAGTGCTATTAGAACCTTGAAGGATAGCTTCATGGACAAGTTCATGATCCATGTCTTCACAAACAATCCTGAAGGATTTAAACGCAGCTTAAATGGCTTGGTGGATGAGGGCTGTCTAAATATTAACCCCCAAATAAATTTTCTCGAATTCTTAAATCTAACTACCAAATTTGACTGTTTAATTGTTACAGATCAAAAAACAAAACAAACAAAACCCTCAAATCCATTTCTACCTTCTAGATTTTATGATTACGTTGGAAGTGGAACAGATATTTGGGGAATAAGTGAAGAAGGAAGTGCTTTGAGTCTCCAAGACATTAAGTACAAATCTGATATGTACGACTCCCAATCAGTCCAGGACAGCTTGGTTCACATCATTGAAAACCATCTTAGAATAAAATTTTAAAACATAAAGGTTACTGCTGGAATTCGAGTAAAAACAATGAGTATAAAGGAAATATTTAAAGAATTAAAGAATTTGTTAGACTTTAATTCCTTCCAACACCTTTAAATTCAATTCCTGATGACTTGAAAAGATCCTGATCGAGTATGGGTCTGTTACAAATTAAAATCGATTTTTTAATCATTTCCGGAGTTATGCTACGATAATCATCGTGATCAGTCATCAACACAACACAATCACAGTTTAGTGCTTCTTTTAAATCCACAGGTTCTGCTTCCATCCTTCTTATTATCTCAGGATCAACGTATGGATCGTTTGCAAGTACCTTGGCCCCCAAACCATTCAGAGTATCTATCAAAGTTTTTGAAGGAGTTTCCCTGTAATCTGCAACGTTTCCTTTGTACGCAACACCCAAAACTCCTACAGTTGAAGAAGATATGGATTTACCATTGTTTTTTAATGAGTCTTCTACCAGGGATGCCACATGGTTTGGCATGTGTTCGTTTATTTCCCTTGCTGTCTGAATTAATCTTGCAGGAACTCCATTTTCCTTGGCTATTTCCACTATGAAATAGGGATCTATTGATAAACAGTGCCCACCCACACCGGGTCCTGGACTGTGAATATTTACTCTGGGATGATAATTTGCTGCTTCAATAGCCTCTATTACATCTATATTTATGGATTCACATATCATTGCCAGTTCGTTGGCAAGTGCTATGTTCGTGTCCCTGTAGGTATTTTCCATGAGCTTTACCATTTCAGCCGTGACAGTGTCCTTTACTGTTACAACCTTTCCCTCAGTGATCGTTCCATAAATTTCTGCTGCTTGTGCAGAACTTTCAGGGTTTATTCCACCTATTATTCTTGCGTTGTGTGTCATTTCATATATTGTGTTGTTTGGAAGTGCTCTTTCAGGAGTGTATGCTACTCCAAAATCTTTTCCAGATTTCAATCCACTTTTTTCTAGAATTGGAATCACAACGTTTTCGCATGTGTATGGAGGACTGGTACTTTCAATTATGACCATATCATCCTTTTTCAATCCCTTGGAAATGGTTTCACAAGCTGCAATGACTGCTGTTAAATCTGAACAATTGTTGTTGTCAACAGGTGTTGGAACCACAACTATCATTACATTGGAATTGACTGCAGCTTCAACCCCATCAGTAGTTGCAGACAACATTTTATTTGCAACCATGTCTGAAATAATGGCCTCTAAACCGGGTTCCATGATAGGAGAAATTCCTGAATTGATCTTTTCAACAGTTTGAGGATTAATATCTACACCAATAACTTCATAACCGCTTTTTGCTAATAATGCAGCTGTGGGGAGCCCAATATAACCTAAACCAAATAATGCTATTATTTTTTCTTTATTCAAAATTATGCCTCCCATATGAACAATAAATTTTAGTTTAATTTAAATGAATTTAGAAACATGAAAAATTAATTACTTAATCAACAAAATTATTTTTTAACTAATTGCATCAAGGGATTGTATCTAAACTCTATGCCTGATTCTTTTTTTGTTAATTGGCTGTAACTCCATTTTAAAAAATCTTTTTTATTGTCTGTGTCACCTTTTACAAACTCTAAAGAAAACCTGCGTAAAAGGTATGCGATCCTGTAAGGTTTTGTATTTGCCACAATTTCCATTTGATATTTAAGATAATTTAAATCTTGCTCAAGTGATCTGTTTTGAGAGTTAATTTTATCAATCTTTTTTTGAAGGCAGACCATATTTTCTTTATAATATGATGATTGATAATTCAATTCATTTTTATGTTCTATTCTTTGAATTTTTAGTTTCTCATTAAATTTTAATAATTGTTCTTGCTGAAGTTGTTTTTGGCTATTTAATTGATTTATAAATGATTGTTTCTGATTATTAATTGTTGTCAACGAATCTAATTCTTGTTTTCTTAATTTTTCTAATAATTCTAATTTTTCCTCGAGCAATTCCAATTCTCTATTCGAATTAGAATTTATTACATTATTATAAATATTTTGAGTTGGAATATCCAAATTATTTAGTTCTTCCTCTTTCAGATCCATTTTTACAAAATTTTGTTTAACCAATTTAAAAAAATTTTCCTTAAATGTTATGTTAGTAGCCTTAAGCCAATGATTTAATTGGCTTACTTTAAATTTTGAGAATTCCAATTTGAATTCATCCATATTTTTGGTTTCAATTAAAATTGATTCAACTTTGTTAACTGTTTCAAAAATGTCAAAAATTTTTTTTGAATCCCCTGCAGAGTTACAGATTGATTGATCATTGGATGTGCGATAAAAATAGATTGTTCCAGGACAAAAAGAGATTTTTTCAGCAAATAATAGTACTTGCACATGGAAAGGAACATCTTCAAAGTTCAAAAAATCTGGAAAGTAAAAATCATGAGATTTTAAAAAATCATATTTGTATAACTTATACCACACCGCAAAACTATTATTCATTAAAAAAGGCCTAATATCTTTATAATTAAAGTTAAAATTGTTATAATCAATATTTTCATTATTAAAGTAATTTAATATATCAACACCCACATTTGGAAGGTATTCATCATTATATTCATTGTAACGATTAAAACTAAAAAGTACAACATCAGATCCATTTGAAACAGCATTTTGGTAAGTTTTTTTGAGAGCATCTTTTTCTAACCAATCATCAGCATCTACAAACTCCACATACTCCCCAGTCGAATGGTCTAAACCAGTTTTTCGAGCAGCACCCACACCCCGATTCTCTTTGTTAATTACCTTAATTCTGCTATCTATTCTAGCAAATTCATCCAAAATCTGTATTGAATTATCGGTGGATCCATCGTTAACACAAATGATCTCAATTTCTTTCAAGGATTGATTGATGATGCTTTTTAAACATTTTTTGAGATACTTTTCCACATTATAAATCGGGATTATTACCGATACTTTAACTTCGTTCATTGAAATCACATTTAAAAAATTATTATTCAAAGAGATTTTTTTGAGTAACAAAGACTCATTGTTATGATAGTTGATATGATGAATTTTTATATTGTAAATTATTAGATTTGTTTTTAATATTACAATTTAGGAATTGATGATAAAGTTTATTATTAATTGTTAATGTATATCAAATTTTATATTTATAGGAATTTTCATTGTACAAATAAATTTAAAACAACCATAAAGAATATTAATAATGATATTTAAACGGATTATCAGTTTTTATTTTGGATATTATAGTATATGGGGGAAACGGCTTTAATGCGATTATTAAATAACAAATTAGAAAAATTCAATGCATTAAAAAGAAAGTTTGAAAATAAAGATGGTAAAAAACCTGCTAAAACTGATGAAAATACGGATTTAGTTTATGATGATGGTGTAAGTATTATAACTCCAAGTCATAACGGTGAAAAATACATTTCTAAACTTTTAAACTCCCTCAAAAATCAGACATTGTCCTATGATCTTTTTGAACACATCATAGTGATCAATGGAGAACCCAATAAAACAACAGATATCATTGAGAAATTTAGAGAAAATAATCCCTCCATTAATCTCAAGATAATTCATTCTGATATTGCTAATGCATCTAATGCACGAAACATTGCCATTGATAATGCAAGCAAAAAATACTCTACCTTGGTAGACGATGATGATTACATTTCTTCAAATTATTTGGAAGAGTTATACAAAAATGCAGCTGCAGACAGAATTGTGATTTCAAGAATCAAAGAAATTGATGAACAAGGTAACGAACTTCATTCGTTCATTGATAAACAGCTCGATAATCTTCATGGAATTGTCAAAGATCCATACCGGGAAATACATACCTTGATCTCACTTAATTCCTGCAAACTGATTCCAACATCCAAACTCAATCAAATAAACTTTCGCACCAACTTAAAAAGTGGTGAAGACGTAGTATTCTTTTCTGAATTAATTGTTGCTAACGATTTTGAATTTTATGTTTTAAGTGAAGAAGAAAAGGCTGTATACTATAGATTGGTGAGATTTAACTCAGTATCTAGAAAAGATATTAGTTACGAATTCAATGTTACTGAAAGAATCAACGTTATAAAGGAGTTAAACAATCTTCTTCCATCCACTCATGACATAGACAAATTAGAATATATTAAGCTGAAGATAAGATCACAAACTTTGTTTATCAACAAATATTTACTTGAACATCCTGATCATCACCAAAAAATAGTCCAATCTATTCAAAATTTAAACCTAAATTATTTCCCTTACAATGTTTTAAACAAAAATCTAGCTAAAAAATTAGTTATCAGTTATTGTTTTCCTCCATATGTAGATACAAGTGCAAATGTAATGTCCAAACGTATTAGAAAACAGGATATTGTTGTAGATGTTATATTGAATAGAATGGATGAAATAAGGGATGTTGATGAAAATTTAAATTGTTTAACAGAAGATCTGATCGAAAACAAAATAATACTAGATTCATATCCCAGTTTCAGAAATTGGAAACATATAGAAGACTTCTGTGTAAAGGGAATTCAAAAAATTGATCAAATGGTAAAATTGAAGGGAGAATATAAAGAAATTTACAGCAGATCAATGTTTCCAGCCAGCCATTTCCTAGCATTTGAATATAAAATTAAATATCCAAATGTTAAATGGACAGCAGAATTTTCTGACCCCCTAATTTTTGATATAAAAGGAAATTTGAGGAATTCTAAGGTGAATAATCAAAAATCCATGGATAAAATTAATGATCTGCTGGCATCTAAGAAATTTCCAATATGTGAAGATGGAAATTTATTTGTTTTGTGCGAATATTTACCATACATATTTGCAGACGAACTAATTTTTACCAACGAAAATCAAAAAGAGTATATGATGAACAAGTTTCCCTACCCGGAAATAAAAGAGATAATAGAACAAAAATCACAAATAGATTCTCATCCATCTCTTAAAAAAGAGTTTTATAACTTAAAGGAAAACAATTATCATTTGAACAATGATTATGTTAATATAGCCTATTTTGGGGCATTTTATGCAACAAGAAATTTAGAAGAAGTTTTCCATGCAATTTACAGATTAAACGATGGATACAAAAACAAGTGTAAAATTCATTTTTTCACCAATGACGTGGAAGGTTTTAAAACTTCTATGGAATGCAGTCCTATCTACAATAATTTAATAATCAACCCATATGTCAGCTTTCTAGAATTTTTAAATTTAACAACTAAATTTGATTGTTTAATTGTAAATGATGCCCATACAAAAGAATATAAAAAAATAAATCCATATCTACCCTCCAAATTAAGTGATTACCTTGGAAGTGGAACAGATATCTGGGGAATCTACGAAGAGAACAGTACATTAAGTAAAACAGAATTAAAATATAAATCGCCCCTTGATGATATAAATTCCTCAATTAAAATTCTAAAAAGGATCATTGAAGACCATTCATAAATTTAACTCAATTAAAAATAAATTAACTTAGACTACGACTAAAACTCAATTTTACCCAAACAATGGACCAACGAGTAGTTGGAGTAACTAATATCGATTAAAAAAAAATCTGAACTTAATCTACTAGTTAATGCCTACTAATTTACAAAAATGACATCAACATACTCATAATTGAATTAAACTGTAATAAAACATTAATAACGAAGATTTATGGGGAATTAATAAATTTTGAAGGACCGATTATAATATGCAAGATGAAAATAATGGGAATGGAACTAAAAAAAATAGCAGTTCTAACCCTGAGGAAAAGCTCGTTGAAAAATATTTATCACAATATTTACAACAAGAAAATCAATTGCTGTATCAAAAAGAAGATTATAATCGTCTTAAAAATAATTATAACAAAATTAGATCCGAACTTCATAATCAGAAGAGATCAATGGGTGAAGTATACAAGAATTATGATCATGTTAAGGAAAGTTTGAGAAGAGAGGAAGAATTAGAAATTAAATTAGAAACAAAAAATTTAATTCTGAAGAATCAACTTGAATCATATAAAAACCGTATTTTAGTTCGTATTATAAACTTTGTCCAGAAGCTATTAAAAAAAGAGGGCTCAAAAAAAGAGAAACCCGAAACAACACAACCCCTCGAAGCTAAGAAAGAAAAATTTCTACCACAAAAATCAGTTGTCACTACAAAAAACTCCATGAATACTGAACCAAAATATCTAAAAGATATTAAAGTTGCCTTAATAATGGATGAATTCAGTTATAACAGTTTTAAATATGAATTCAATGCATTGGTTGTGGAACCTGACAACTGGCGGGAAATATTCCAAACAGAAAACCCAGACCTTTTCCTTTGCGAATCAGCATGGCATGGAGTTAACCCTGAAACCAAACCATGGACCCGAAAAATTCGTCATTCCATAAAATCGAAGGAAGAAAATAGGAAAGAACTTCTAGAAATACTTAAATACTGTAAAGACAATCAGATTCCATCAATATTCTGGAATAAAGAAGATCCTACCAATTTTAAATTTTTTGCAGATACTGCTGTGAAATTTGATCATGTGTTCACCAGTGCAGAGGAATGTATAGACTGCTACAAATCTACTTTTAATCACGAAAGTGTTCACAGCCTCATGTTTGCAGCCCAACCCAGACTCTTCAACCCAATAGAAGAAAATGATCGAACCAACGATGTGATATTTGCTGGAAGCTGGTACGCACATTTCCCAAGAAGAAGTGAAGAAATGGTAACCATATTCAATCAAATAATCAAAAGTGGATACAATTTAAAGATATACGACCGAGCCTACTACAACGAAGATCCTAGACGTAAATTTCCTGATGACTACAAGGAATTTCTTAATCCACCAGTTTCCCATGATCAAATGGCTAAACTTTACAAAGAAAGTAGCTATGGCATTAACATCAACTCTGTAACAAATTCTAACACCATGTTTGCAAGAAGGGCCTTCGAACTAATGTTATGCAACACATTAGTACTATCAAACCACTCTAAAGGCCTTGAAAAACTGTTTAAAGATACCATTGTGTTCATTGACGAGAATGAAATAAACATTGAAAATAATCGGGATATGCGACTTAAAAATCTTTACAATGTCCTTAATAACCATACCTACACCAACAGATTCAAACAGATACTTGATACCATAAATTATCCTTACCTAGAACCAGACAAAACAGTGACCATCTACTACAAAACAGAATCCCCAAAAGAAACAGAGTATGCCATTGAACATTTCCAAACAGTTGATTACCCCGATAAAAAAGCGATCATACTTGAAAAAACCAGTTATAACAACACAGAACTAGTTGAATCCCTACCAAAATACCCAAACATAACCATAAAATTTGTTAACACCGAAGAACTGGAAGAAATAACCAACAACTCACCTTACTTCATTTTCGCAGATAAAAACTTAAAACCTGACTTCATAAAAAAAGCGGTTTTACACTACATGTACATCGAAACCAAATATGGAATTGTTGAAGGAACTAATTTCAGATTTGAAAAATCCACAACCACCATGAACACACTGTTTAACAATCAAGAATTTGGAAGTGTACTATCAAAACAACACACCAATGAACAGCAAAAAATACCTGTTTACACCATAATTATTTGATTTATAAATAAGTTCTATGATTTGTTTATTGTAAACCATGGTTTAGAACTAGATCAGGATGATAAAAATGGGGATAAGGGAATATGTTGAAACAAATGAAAAAACTCATAAAAAGGGCAAAAGTATAAAATATATCTTTTTTGAGGGAAAAATTTCAAACCAACTTATTGTGACCTTCCCGGCATTTGCTAAGTCTAATCAACCACCCCAATACAATTATATAAGGACACTAAGGAATTGTAACTGCAGTAGATTGTTTATTTTAGATGATTATGGACCCCGGGGCAGTTATTTAATTGGAGAAAGCCGGGATAATTCCATCGAAGAATCTGTAATATCCCTAATAAATGATATCTGTTTAGAACACAGTATAAGAAAAGAAAATGTGATCGTTAACGGAACTTCTAAAGGCGGTTACTGTGCACTTTACTATGGGATCAAGTACAAATTTGGATATGTGATTGCTGGAGCCCCTCAAACAAAGTTAGGAGATTATTTGTGCCATTTTCCAGAAATTTCAGATTATATTTCAGGCGGACATGAAACTGAAGATAAAATTTATCTAAATGATTTACTTTACAACATGATTGATGACAACAATGAATTTCCAGAAATTTACATTCATGTTGGAAAGAACGATCATCATTACTCCGACCATATAATCCCATTTTTAAACGAATTAGATAAAAAAAAGGTAAATTACAACCTTGAACTAAGAAATTACTCTACTCATTCACTCATAGGTAGTTATTATCAAGAATATTTACTTAAAACCCTTCAAAGTATTGATAAAAGCATTATACTCCCACAAACTCCCAAAATTGAATGTACCTCAATTAGATCTCTGAATGGTCATTTGGAAATTTGTTGTAAGTCCCAAGGTGATGATCTAGAATACTCTTTGGAACTGTATACTATGATGAAATTGATCAATAAAATCAGTTATCAAAGTGATCCCACATTCAAGTATCCTGTAAGTACCCCAAATAGATATCATGCTAAAGT
The DNA here is from genome assembly GCA_023430285.1 of Methanobacteriota archaeon. GTDB lineage: Archaea > Methanobacteriota > Methanobacteria > Methanobacteriales > Methanobacteriaceae > Methanobacterium_B. The sequence goes on from JAEZAV010000192.1 coordinate 16,238, forward strand.
ATATGTAAAAAATGATTTTTCTTACAGTACCAGTTTAACCGATGAAATTGAGGTTAAATCTAATGAAACCCTCCCAAACATTATTAAGTATAATAAATTAGAATCTAGAACTATTTTCGAAAAAAAATTCTATGCCTTACTATCGAAGATTAGAACACAATATCACAATCTTTTAAGCAATAAAAAACATGCCAACGAACTCGTAAAAAATAGGCACGAACTTCAAGTAGAGAGAAGTAGCAATGGAAGCTACAGATTTATCATTAAAAATAACCAGGATGGTGAATTATTTGCTTGGTACATCCTTCAAAACAATGAACGAATAGATACTATATGGTACCAGTCAGAATCTTTTCTGGAATATACATTCAAAGAACCTGGGATCTATCATATTAAATATTTTGTGAAGGCTGAAGATTCCAAAGTCATGTACTCGTCAAAACCTATTGTATTAACTGAAGAAGACCTCAATTTAAACCCAAAAATTTGATATCCAAAAATGAAATTACATACTATCAATTTAATAACAATAATTTTTATAATGAAATTAATAAATTTAGAGGAACTGAATCAATATGGCGGATGAAAATGCTGAAAATGTGGCTGAACTTGAAAAAAGTTCCATTAAATATGGAAAACAAGCCGAAAAATATTTATCACAATATTTACAGCAAGAAAATCAATTATTATATCAAAAAGATGAATATAATCGTCTTAATGATTATTACAATATCAAGAGATTCGATCTCTACAATCAGAAGAGATCTATGGGTAAATTAAGGAAAAATTACGATCAAATTAAGGAAAATTTGAAAAAAAAGGAAAAATTAAGAAAAAAATTAGAAATAGAAAATTTAATTCTGAAAAATCAAATTGAAACATACAAAAAACGCCGGATTGTTCGTTTAACAAACATTATTCAAAAGCTACTAAATAGGAACAGTTCCAAGAAGGTACAAGCAGTAACAAAACCACCAAGTGAAGTTCAACCAGGAACTACAGCTAAAACTCCAGGAATATCAGTTGTCCCTACAAAAGATTCCATGAACAACCCTAAAAATCTTAAAGAGATTAATGTAGCTTTAATAATGGATGAATTCAGTTACAACAGTTTTAAATATGAATTCAATGCATTGGTTTTGGAACCTGACAACTGGCGGGAAATATTCCAAACAGAAAAACCAGACCTTTTCCTTTGCGAATCAGCATGGCATGGAATAAACCCAGAAACCAAACCATGGGCCCGTAAGATCAGTACCAACATTAATTCACAGAAAGAAAATAGAACTGAACTTCTGGAAATATTGGAATACTGCCAAAAACACAATATTCCCACAATATTTTGGAACAAAGAGGATCCAACCCATTATCATAATCAGATCAGTAGCTTTGCAGATACTGCTTCAAAATTTGATCACATATTCACCAGCGCAGAGGAATGTATAAAAGATTACCAAATTGATTACGGACATGAAAGCGTTCACAGCCTCATGTTTGCAGCCCAACCCAGACTCTTCAACCCAATAGAAGAAAATGAACGAACAGATGATGTTATATTTGCTGGAAGCTGGTACGCACATCACCCTCGAAGATGTGTAGAAATGAGAAACATCTTTAACAAGGTTTTGGACAATGGTTACAAACTGAAAATATATGATAGAACGTATTATTCCAGGTTAGATGATTCCTACAACTTTCCTTCAGAATACCAAGAATTTGTTAATCCTGCAGTTTCCCATGATCAAATGGCCAACGTGTATAAAGAAAGTAAATATGCAATAAACATTAACACAGTCACAGATTCGGACACCATGTTTGCAAGAAGGGCCTTCGAACTAATATTATGCAACACCCTAGTACTATCAAACCACTCCAAAGGCCTTGAAAAACTGTTTAATGACAACATCATATTCATTGGCAAAAATAAGATAAACTTGGAACATAACCAAGAAAAACGGATTAAAAACCTTTATAATGTCCTAAAAAACCATACATACACCAACAGATTCAAACAAATATTGGACACCATTGACTACCCATACCTAGAACCAGAAAAAACAGTGACCATCTACTATCAAACAGAAACTCCTGAAGAAACAGAAAATGCCGTTGAACATTTCCAAACAATTGATTATCAGTACAAAAAGGCCAAAATACTCGAAAAAATAAACCATAAAACAAAATCAGTTCCATCACTACCCAAAAAACTTGGAATATCCATAATACAGGTCAATAACTTTGAAGAATTAGAAGGGATAACAAACAACTCAGATTATTCAATATTGGCAGACACAAGTTTAAAATCAGATTTCATCGGGAAAGCATTACTTCATTACTCGTACATCAAAACTAATTATGGAATAATTGTCGGAGATAATTTCAGGTTTAAAAAAACTAGTAAGATTATGAATACGCTGTTTAACAGCCAAACTTTTGAAAAAATACTGTTAACACAGGGAAAGAATAAAGAAAAGAGAGAAATATCAGTTTACACCATAAAAATCTAAGATTTCATTGAATTCGTATTATTTGGAACATTTCAGATTTCAGAAATTTGTTGAATTAGGGATAAAATTTGGAGGATCGTATGAAGATGGAAGAAAATGAGGATAGTCATAAATTGTTACGTGATGAATATTTATCTCTAGCACTATGTGAATATAATCAGTTTTTATTTGAAAAAAATCAATTAGAAGAGCTGATTAGACGATATGACAATTTTAGATCCCAACTTTATAATTTACAAGAAACTTCAAAGGATCTCATTAACAAAACCATCGAAATGGAATCCGATATAATTAATAAAAGGGAAATTGCTGAAAGGTTGGAAAAAGAGAATATTGAATTAACAAAAGTTTTAGAGATCTACAATTCGAGGAAGATTATCAAGTTTTCAAACAAAATTTATGGTCTTTTTAGTTCACCTAAAAAGTTTACAAAAAAAATCGTCAGAAAAACCAAAACAACCCATTCAAAACTGAAAAACAAAAATTCAAAACAATCAGATCTCAAATCCTCTGAAAAAGCTAAAACAAGTTTAAAAAGTCTGAAAGATATTAAAGTAGCAATTATTCTGGATGAATTCAGTTACAATGGATTTAAATATGAATTTAATGCAATTCCTTTAGAACCCTCCAATTGGTTGGAGATTATGCAGACAGAAAAGCCAGACATGCTTCTCTGTGAATCAGCATGGAGTGGTGGTGCTTGGCAGGGTCGGATTCAATACAATGGCGAAGAAGAACCTGAAAACCGTGCTATTCTATTAAATCTGCTCCAGTTTTGTAAAAATAATAAGGTTCCAACTATATTTTGGAACAAGGAAGATCCAACCAATTTTAATAGTTTTTATGACACTGCCTTGAGATTTGATCATATTTTTACCACGGATGAAGAATGTGTTGAACTCTACAGGGATAAGTATGGTCATGAAAGTGTTCATTGTCTGTTATTTGCAGGGCAACCCCAACTATTCAATCCAATTGAAACCCATAAACGAACTGAGGATGTAATATTTGCAGGTAGTTGGTACGTGCATCACACAGAAAGATCCAAAGAAATGGAACAAATTCTTGACAATATCATAAGAAGTGGATATCAACTTAAAATTTACAACAGATTTCAGGAATTTAGTAAAAAACATCCTAATTACAGATTTCCTGAGAAGTACCATGAATATCTTAATCCCCCAGTTAGCCATGATCAAATTGGAAACATCTACAAAGAAAGTAAATACTCACTAAATATAAACACAGTTACCAAATCAACTACCATGTTTGCAAGACGTGTATTTGAACTCATGCTATGTAACACATTGATCCTATCAAATTACTCCAATGGGATGCACCGTTTGTTTGATGATAACGTTGTTTTCGTTGGTAAAGAAAAAATTGATCTCAGTAATTCTGAACTCAAACAACTTAACAATCTCTACAACATCCTAAAGAATCATACCTACAAAAACAGGTTTCAGGAGATTTTGGATGCCATAGGATACGAATATCAGCACTGTGAAGAAACTGTCACAATCTATTACATCCTCAACACTAAGCCAGAAGTTGAAGAGGTTTTAAAACACTACAACAACATAGAATATCCAGCTAAAAATCTTGTCTTGCTCTCCAATCAGTTATCAAAAGCCGAAATTGATGATTTAATAAATGATTCCAAGCAGAAGTATGAATTTTATGATTACAATGATATTGATGATGTAAAAATTCCAAGCAACACATCCTATTCCATATTAGCAAACACCAAACTTGAAAAAGACTTTATTGAAAAGGCTGTTTTGCATTTTTCATACATTGCTCCAGAATTTGGGATAGTAAAAGGAGACAAATTCAACTTCAAATATTCTGATGAAACAGAAAATGTGCTGTTTGAAAATAAAAATTTCAGCACCATATTAAACAATCAAATAAAAGGGTTAAAAACTAATTTTCCAGTTTACAAAATATTAATCTGAAAAGTTAATTCAACAATATTAAAAACAAACCCTGTTAAATCCTCTTAGTAAATTATTTTGTTGTTAAATCTTCAAAAAATTTTTTATTTGCTCAGTGTACTGTTCTTGATCTTGGGATGAGAGTATAATCCTTTTTAGATCATGATAAAATCCACCATATGTTTCTTCGTTTTGATGGCCATTTTCCCTAAACATCGCATTCCAAATATGAAATCCCCATATCTCCTGAAGATTTAAAGTTGGAACCAGCTGTTTTGTAGGTTTCAAATAATCTTCGTAATCAAAGTAGTTTATTGGCGAAATAAAGTTAGGATCTACAAGATATTTATAATATTCTTGATATTTAGTGTCTATCATAGATTTAAGTAGCATAGGCCCAGTTTCTCCATGTTTCACATTCTCAAGATCCATGGAACTAACTGCATTTATCAAAGCTTTTAAAAATTTATCACCCTGTGGCAATCTTAAAAATCCGTTGTTGGGATAAATAGTTTTATCTGGACTGTACTGTGATGAAATAATATTGCCCAACGGGTAGATATCGTTGATGTTTTTAATGGCAAGTATGTCACAATCAAACCATGATTTTGGTGTTAAATACAAACATTTGTACCTAAAAACATTGGCAAATCCTGAGTAGGATCCCTTGTTGAAACCTTCCTTATATGTGAATATGTCAGATTCATCAATGATCCTATTTGCATCTTTAATCTCAACCCCTTCTGGTACATTTTCAAGATCTTCATAGGTGTACAAGGTCACGTTGTGACCAGTTAACATCATGGACAGTATAGAAAGATGTTGTATTTCAGGCAGAGTATGATCATCACTTACCCACAGCGTAAACAACTCATTGTGTTCTTGTTTTAACTTCAAACTTTTATTTACATGATCCTCAGTTGAATTTATCATTATATTCCCATGAAGATCATCGATAGAAGACATTTGAAGGTGATAACTATCCATTAGCTGAACATTTAAATATTTAAGGTGCGAAAGCTGGATTTTAAGATTTTTTTCTACGATTTCATAGTTCTTATTAGATATTTTCAATTCTTTGTTGATTTTTAAAGGATTGTTTTCGCTATCGCTTAAATCATTAACCCTACTCAACCTAATGTTTTCCTTTTGAAGTTTTTGAATTTCAATTTCCAGTTGTTTCCTTAATCTTTCATGATAATCGAGCCACTTATTCAATTCTTTATTTTCAGTTTTAACAACCGAAATTTTGGTTTCAATTGCTGATCTAGACTCATAAAAATGATTAACCTTGGTTTTTAGATCTTTATTTTCTTCTTGAAGTTTTAATAATTGTTCATCAAGATTTTTGTTTCGATCTAAAAGGCATCTGTACAGTTTAGTGTCAATGATCTTGTTTTTAATATATTCCCTAACTCTGATTCCTCCTGTTTCATTAAAATAATAATTAGGAGATTTAAAAAATCCCATTTCCCTCTTTTTATATAATACAATTATTAGTTTTTTTATTCATAATTGTCTATTCATCCCAAACAGGTTTTTTATATCCAAATTTGGATGCTAGTTCATCATCCCACTGATTTTTTACGAACATTGTATCGTAGTCCTTCGAGGATTTTTCCTTCAAAACTTCGGTGGACTGCTGCAATTTATGATAAACATTTGCTTCAGAGGTGTGATATATCTTTAAATTCATTACATGACGTACGTAGTTGCAGTACATACGATCTGAGCGGTAGTGACGTCCATATTCAGCATCCAATCCAACTGAATTTTTAAGTACATCATTCCTTATGTAGACACAGAAAAATGGTGCGAAACTCAGTTCCACATAGTTTCCAGAATGGAATAATGGCAGGTTCACCATGTTGTTGAAGAGTCCTGATAAATTCACATCACATTCGTAGCTTGAAGATGCGTATGGCACATGTTTAGTTAGGGTGTTGCTTTCTGCTGGAAGAATTTGTTTAGGAACTATCAATCCACAATCCTTGAGTTTATATGCTGCCTTTTGCATGGCCTCAATTGCTCCGGGAGTTATCATGGCATCGTTGTTCATGAGTAAAATATCATTTCCCTCACCAGCAATTTCTATTCCCTGATTCACTGCATAGGTAAAACCATAGTTTATCCTATTTTTAATGAGTTTTATGGAGGATTCAGATTCCATTTTTGTAAGGTAGTCTGTCACTGCCTTGCTTGAATTATTATCCACCACTATTATCTCCACCCAACTTTGAAGATTCAAATTTAACAGGGCTTCTAAACATTCCTGAATATCTTCAAGCGACTCGTAACTTGGAATAACTATGCTTACGTTATTTAAATTATCCATTGGTTTAATTTGGGATATTTTTTCATGGTTTCTTTGTTCTTGTTTTTTACGGAGCAGTTTTAGAAGTGCTTCTTTGGATGGTTGATTTTTAATTTGTTTGTGGTGATTGGTGAGCAGTATTGGGACCGAGTACACCTTTGAATCCTTGACCATGCGCATGATCCAGTCCCAGTCTGTGTATGTTTTTAAGCTTTCATCAAATCCACCTATTCTTTTGTAAAGGTCTTTTTTATGACAAACTCCGTTTAGATCAATGTAGTTCCTGTTTTCAAGGAGTGATCTGTTTAAACTTCCGTAGTTCGCTGCAAATGGGTAGTTCTTATCCTCCTCAAAGAGGAACTGTCCGCTGTAAAGGGCATCTGCATCTTCAAGTTTGGAGAATGCCCCCATCATTGCACCAATGTACCTTGGATCCCAGCTGTAATCTGGATTTAAATATGCCACATATTCTCCATGGGTTGCTGTCAAACCCAAATTTCTTGCAGACCAGATTTCCTTGGAATCTGGATTCTGGATTAAAACAAGATTTTCTATGTCCAGCTTCCTTAAATATTCCAAGGAGCCATCAGTACTTCCCCCATCAACAACCACCAACTCGATGTTAGGATAGGTTTGTTTTAAAACAGATTCTACTGCAGCTTTTAATGTTTTTATTGAGTTATATACTGGAATTATTACTGAAACTAACGGTTTATTGTCGGTAGTTTCTGATAGTGTTATTAAATGTTTGGTGATGTCTTCCATTGTTGCGAAACATCTCTTGTCCTGTTCACGAAATGGTGCGAAGAGGAGTGGTGAAACCAAGGAATTTTTTAGAAATCCTGAAAGATCCCTGAAGTTCTTGGTTTGCGCTAGGATCATCCTAGTTTTTGAAACCAAATTCCCATTAATTCCATCATAAACCCGTATTTCATGAGTTTTTTCATCTATAAATGATGGTGGTATGTTGAATTTGAAGACATTGAACTCTTCACTGCCAGAGTCTTGGATCTTCTGGGTTTTTAGGTTGAAGTTCTCGTCATCGATACGTAATATTATGTCTGGGACTTCGGTTTCATCTACTTCCACACATCCTTCAATGGACATATCTGCCCTTCTAAGGAATATTTCACCGTTATAATTTGTAGCATCTGCTTCGGTTTCTTCCCTGTGAGTTTTCCTGTTTTCCTTGATTCCATAGAGTGCGTAGTGTACCAGGGGGTTTAATTTGGATTTTTTTACATCTGGATGGGTTTCGAAGTAGTACTCAGCATCAAATTCCCTGCTCGGATTTCTACCCTCTTTAAATCCATTGTAGATGTAGTGAATTATTGGATCCTTTCCAGTTTTCCTGATATCCGCGTAGGTGTTCAGGTAGTATCCAACATCAAGCAGATTGTTTTTCTTGATTTCTTGATACCCCTTTCTGTTGATAAGCGTGGTTTTAAGCCCTGTTCTTGGCACGTACCGGATCATATTTAAAAATGGAAATTTTGAGATGATTCTCTGTCCAACAGATCTGTTTTTATTGTTTCTAAACTCAAATTCTGTTTTTACTTCATCCACACGGGTTTCAAGGTCTTTTGTTTGAGTTTTATAATTTTCAAGTTCATTACGGATGTTTAGATTCTCATTTTCTACTTCGGTGTAGATATCCACGGTTCTTTGAACTAATTCGTTGAGATCTGGATCTTTTTCATACAGTATTCCATTACCGTTGATTTCCAGATAGCTGAATTGGAGTTCACGTTCTGTTTCCGTGATAAAATCGTTTATAACATCTTTGTAATCCACGTAAAGTTCTTTAATTGCATTTAATTCAGATTTATCCTGTTCTTCAGATATTTCAGATGATTCTGCGTCGGAATTAATAAGGAATATGGGTGGAAAGTTGGTTGTTTTTTTGTTGGTTTCCACTGTCTTGAGTATCTTCTTGAGCTCTTGATAATCCCCAGTTAAATTTATGATGAGAGCATCGTAGTTTTTAGTGAGCTGAAGTTGTTCTAAGACGTTTTGATTAACTACTTCAACGCTTTTTTCATGTTCGAAGTAATATTCAGAATCAGTCTGATCCTTTAATGGGTTTATAATTGTTAAATGTACATTTTCATCTTCACAATACTTTATTAGGTGCTCTGTGAGTTCTTCTGTATTTGAATCAATCTCAAAAATGTTTAATGGTTTTATTTCGCTAATTATTGGACTCATGACCATTTTCCAGTAAATGTTCATAGATCTCCCCCATGTTTTTTCAATTGTATATATTGTTCTAAAACCATTTATTTATTCCCAAATTATACCCAAATTTACTAAAAATGGTTAAATAGTACTTTTTTAGTTTTTCCACACATTCGCAAGATAAGGGTTTTGTTAAATTTGTTTAGTTGGATTATAAAAATATAAAAAAAGTGTAGGTGTGGATCCTAATATTTTACGTTGGTTTCTTTCAATGGTTTCCATTCACTGTCTTTATCTGATAAAACAACATTTCCAACTTCTTTCAGAGGCCATTCTATGTTTATGTCTGGATCGTTCCACATTATGCCCCCCTCATCATCAGCGTTGTAAAAGGCTGTACATTTGTAGGTGAACTCGGCCACATCAGATAAAACCAGAAATCCATGGGCAAAACCTTCTGGAACATAGAACTGTTTTTTATTTTCTTCTGATAACACAACTGATTCATAGTGACCATAGGTTGGAGAATTCTCCCTAAGATCAACTGCAACATCGAAAACAGTTCCCTTTATCACCCTCACGAGTTTACCCTGTGGTTGGGTGTACTGGAAGTGAAGTCCCCTTAAAACACCCCTTACAGATCTTGATTGGTTGTCTTGAACAAATTCGATATCAAGTCCTGCTTCTTTAAATTCACCTTGATGATAGGTTTCCATGAAGTAACCACGATCGTCACCGAAAACTGTTGGTTCAATGATGTAAACATCATCGATGGATGTTTCTATAAATTTAAACTTTCCCATTAGCTTGCACCTTCTAAATAATTTTTTATACAAAATAATATCCAATCTTGAGTTGAAGATTTGAATTTGATTAGTTTCCATTGACTAATATTTATTTCAGCCACGAACATAGTAATTTAAAGAGAAGAAACTATATATACATTTTAGTTTAATTTATATTTTAGTTTAATTACTGCTTATTCAGAATTTAATATTAAAGAATTTTAGTGATATATATGAAAATAACAATAGTTGGAACAGGTTACGTCGGATTGGTGACTGGTGCTTGTTTTTCTGAAATGGGAAATACTGTTTACTGCATAGACATTGATGAGGGTAAGGTTAAAGACCTTACTAACGGAATCATACCCATATTTGAACCGGGTTTGGAAGAGTTAGTGTCTAAAAATGTTGAATCAGGTAACCTCATGTTTTCAACTGAATTAAATTTTGGTCTTAAAAATTCTAGCATATGCTTCATAGCAGTTGGAACACCCATGGATGAAGACGGAAGTGCCGACATGCAGTACGTGCTCGAGGCTGCCAGAGAAATTGGACAGCTCATTTCAAACGATTTAATAGTTGTGAACAAATCCACTGTTCCAGTTGGCACAGCAGATCAGGTTAAATCTGTCATTGAGAATGAAATGAAATCACGACAGGTGAATTACAGGGTTGATGTTGTTTCAAATCCTGAATTTTTAAAGGAAGGTGCTGCTGTTTCTGACTTTATGAGACCTGATAGAGTGGTTATTGGTTCGGATAATGATGATGTCATCGAAGTTATGAAGGAACTATACAAGCCATTCACAATCAACCATGATAGGTTCATTACCATGGATGTTAGAAGTGCTGAAATGACCAAGTACGCTTCAAACGCCATGCTTGCAACTAGAATTTCATTCATGAATGAAATGGCCAATATCTGCGAGCGGGTTGGTGCTGATGTTAACTTTGTAAGGGAAGGTATTGGAAGCGATAAAAGAATTGGTTACAGTTTTTTATATCCTGGATGTGGATATGGGGGCAGTTGTTTCCCCAAGGATGTGAAGGCTTTGATTAAAACTGCCCAAGATCATGGTTACGATTCAACCATTTTGAAGGGTGTTGAAGCAGTGAATGAAGATCAAAAATTCTCGATTGTAAGCAAGATCCTTAAGAGGTTTGGTGACGATCTTTCTGGAAAAAGTTTTGCTGTTTGGGGACTTGCATTCAAACCTGAAACCGATGATATGAGGGAAGCAGCATCTGTTGTTATTATTAATAAACTTATTGAGCATGGTGCAACCATCAGGGCCTACGATCCAAAGGCAATGGGTGCTGCCAAGGAATATTACTTCAAATCCAATCCAGATATAAGTTTTCACAGCAACAAGTACGATGCAGTGCAAGGGGTGGACTCCATAATACTCGTTACAGAATGGAAGGAATTTAGGAGTCCTGATTTTGACAAGCTCAAAGATATTGCTGGGAAAACCATCATCTTTGATGGTAGAAATCAGTACAACAAAATCATGCTTGAAAAGCTTGGTTTCGAGTATTATCAGATCGGAACAGGATAATATATAGGGTAACCTATAATATTTTCTTAGAATAATGATAATCCAATGAAGATTAAAACGTTGGAGAAGATTTTTTATTAAATAAATTCAACATGAACTGGAGATAATAATGATAAGTGATCATAGATTTATTGCTAATTTTGAGAAGTACAGGTACTTGCTTGTTCAGCTCATTAAGAGGGATATTCAGGTTAAGTACAGAAATTCTATGCTTGGAATTTTCTGGAGTTTTTTAGAGCCATTGCTCACCATGATAATGTTTACAATCATATTTTCTTACATTTTCAAACGTGACATCCCTAACTTTCCAGTTTACTACCTGATTGGTAGGGTGGCATTTTCACTGTTCCAAAGCGGTACCACTGGAGCCATGAAATCTATAATTGGAAACAGCGCCATATTAAGAAGTGTTTATGTTCCTAAATACTTATTTGCACTTGCAACTGTAGGATCAGCTTTTGTAACCTTCCTTTTATCATTGATAATACTGGTAGCTGTTATGATCGTGACCAATGTTCACTTCACCATTTACGTGATATTTGCAAGTCTACCGGTTCTTGTACTGCTTCTCATGACACTTGGTGTGGGTCTCATTCTTGCAACTGTGACAGTATTTTTCAGGGACATCGAACATTTGTACGGAGTTTTTACAATGCTTCTCATGTATGGTTCTGCAGTTTTCTATCCTGCTTCAATCATACCTGCTAAATGGCAGTTTTTACTGACAATAAATCCATTTTACGCTATAATAAGTTGTATGAGAACTGTTCTTATGAATGGTACACTTTACAACACAGGCGAGCTATTGTATGCAACTGTGTTTTCAATTGTGAGTCTGGTCGTTGGAATGGGATTATTTTACAAGTATCAGAATAAATTTTTACTACATCTATAAAGGTGAATACTGTGGGAGATATAGTTATAAAGGTTGAAGACGTTGGAATGGAGTACAATCTTAA
>JAEZAV010000099.1 GCA_023430285.1 Methanobacteriota archaeon
AGTGTAGAAGTGTTTAATTCAAGGTGTGTTCGCAGTGATTACAACGATCTGGCACAAAAATACGCTAAAAAGAACCATTTGAACACTATTGCAGGTAGTGATGCTCATTTTAAAAATGAAGTTGGAAATGCAGGTGTTTCAACAGAAAGATCCGATATTCAAGAAGCAGTTATAAAGGGAGATCTAACTGTTTTTGGTCGAAGATCAAACATCATAAACCCTGTTACAACCAAGCTGCTTAAGATATGGAGAAGAGCGTGAACATCAAAAAAAAGGATGAACCTGTTTTTATCAGGTCCTGTTTACTTCAAATTTATCATTGCAGATCGTTGATAAATTTCTGTGTTAGGTCACGTTTCACCATATTCAAATGTTGATTTTCCTTCATTAGATCTTCGAGTTTAGCATAATCGTCTGAAACTGCTTGTTATCTCCTTTTTCAATATCGTCCGGAATTTTGGTGCCCACAAGATTCATAAAGTTATTAGAATTATTTTCTGATACCGCAGAGTATGAGAACATTTCATTCATATCTCTAGCTGCATCAAACTCAAAAACCAAATAATAAAGCAAACAATACAATTGAACTATTGGCCCCTGTGATGATAATCTATCTACAGTGTTTAGTCTTTTATTAGGATTGGTTCGCATTTGATCCGCAATTTTCTTCCGTTCACTAGTTGGTATTATAGCCAGGTTTATGTTATTGAATGAATTCATGCTGGTATTTGTTGAAGTTTTGTTGTAACTGTTTACATCCCTATCCATATTTTTTAAATCTTCCCTTTGCACTCTTGAGCTGTTCAGGTATGATTATTACCTTTGCATATGCAAATACTGCTGCATAAGAACCAACCAATAGTACTAGCAGTGCTAAAATGTTAAATATTTTTTTTTCATTCTAACTTCCTCACTGAAATTTTTTATTTAATCCCCATGACTCTCTTGAGGATACATCAGTCCACTGAATCTACTTCCAACAATTAAAATGTAGAATCCTGAAATGATACACCAAACAATAAATATGGCAAATGCTCCCGATGGTAACTTTTCTCCGAATAGATTCAAGATCAAGACAGGTATTTTAATTAAAAATATATTATGATTGAATAGATTAGTATGTACCAAGCATATTTTTGATGCCCAATCTCTGCCATTCTACCAAATATCTGGGAAAAATTAATACCCGAAAAGAAAGATTGCTTATAAACCATATTGGCTAATCCCAAAATGAATAGCCACTGTATTAAGTATGTAATTATGAAAGTGGTAATTTGATTAATAATTAATAATGTTGTATGGTTGGTAATGCTAAAAATAAAGGGAACTGAAACCATCATCATAAATAGGCCCGTAATTATGGAATAGATCAGACTAAGAGCAAAATATTTCCATCCCCTTGACAGCAAATCACGCAAACTCCCGTAATCTGGAAATCCATCATTTCCTTGGAGTGTGTGATCCACTATTTTAAGCAAGTACCCCACTCCTACAAAAAAGGGAACTATCAAAAAACTACCTAAAAATATTATGATCAGTATTGCAACTTTTTTAATATCTTTAAATGGGTAAGTAAAAGAATCTAATAAAATATTACGAAATTCCATCATGTTCCAACCTCCTATAAATTTAATTTATAATGTAAAAGTTTATGTATTTAAATATTAGCATTGAGTTTGTTAAAAAATAATGACTATTAATTGAACATTTTACTTAGAAATTAGCCAGAATTTTGTAAAAATCTTTGTGGAGTATGTTATTTCTTAGATTGCGAAATATTTCATTAATAATTCATTTAAAGAAAAAAACAAGATATTAAGTAGATTATTCTTTTGAATTAATGTTCAAATTAAATAACATGAAATAAACTTAATATAACCAAGAACAGAACCAATAGCATAATAATTTATTCTCATTAATAGAATGTACTACTCAATCACGGTGATTTGTTATGGATGAATGTCAAGATTATGGACTCACAAGAGATACTGAAAGAAAAAATTTGAATTTAAATCCACTTCAAAGGGGCGGTGTTCTTCCACTTGAAGCTAGGAAGGCTCTTTATGAATTTTCTGATGGTTACAGTGTTTGTGACTACTGTGCAGGTAGGCTCGATGAAATAACTAAACCCCAGATAAATGGATTTTTAGAGGATCTTGCAAGTTTTATCAATACTGATTTTGCAAGAACAGTTCATGGAGCACGAGAAGGTAAGTTCGCTGTAATGCATGCCCTGTGCGAGCCTGGAGACACCATAGTTATCGATGGTAATGCTCATTACACCACACATGTTGCTGCTGAAAGAGCGGGTTTAAACATGGTTGATGTGCCCAACACTGATTATCCAAACTACGAAGTTACCCCTGAATCATATAAAGAAGTTCTTGATGATCTGTACGATCAAGGCGAAGAAGTGAGCCTGGTACTTCTAACCCATGTAGATGGTAACTACGGTAACCTAACCGATGCCAAGTCCATTGGTAAAATTGCTCATGATGCAGGTGTACCACTCCTTCTTAACTGTGCATACTCCATGGGTCGATTACCAATTGATGCGAAGGCATTGAATGCGGATTTCGTTGTTGGTAGTGGGCATAAAAGTATGGCAGCATCTGGACCAATCGGAGTCTTGGGTTTAAAGGAAGAATGGGCAGATATTATTCTTAAAAGATCCGACAGGGCTCAAGTTAAGGAACTTGAAATGCTTGGATGTACCAGCCGCGGAGCTCCTGTTGCAACTCTCATGGCATCATTTCCCCATGTGATTGATAGGGTGAAAAAATGGGATGTTGAAGTTAAAGAGACCAGAAAATTTGTTGAAACCCTGGAAAGTATTGAGGGCATTAGTCAGTTGGGTAAAAAGCCTAAAGAACATGACCTCGTTAGATTTGAAACTCCTATATTCGATGAAATTGCAAAACATCACACAAGAAGAGGATTCTTTTTGTATGAAGAGCTTAAAAAACGAAAAATAGTTGGAATTAAACGTGGCCAAACAAAATGGTTTAAGTGCAGTGTGTATGGATTTAGTGCTGAACAGAAGGAGTACATCGCAGAAACCTTCGTTGATATAGCTTCAAAGGATTACTGATACTTGAACAAAAACCCCTTGCTTTTAGTATCAACCACTAATTTTTTTTAAATAAATTTTTTTTAACTGAGTTATCCGAGAAATAGAGAGATCAACAACCCCAACTTTGCACAGAGTAAGCTTCACTTATTTGAAGTTCATTCTGGATATCGGAATTTAAATAGTAGGAACTGTCATTCTGTTAGTAGGTCTTCCATAGATTCTTCATTTGAAGTTGAAGTATGTGTATCTCATGGGTGCCCCAAGCACGGGATAGGCATCTTCAATTATTTTATTCAATTAAAACTTTTTAAACCAATCCAATTTCATTTTAAGCACCATTAAACAATGTATCTAGAATTTATTCATGATTGGAATCTTAATTTTTACGTTTACTAATTCAGATACCTCAACACCCAAATCTAAATTCGTCAGATCAAACATCTTTTGAATGTTTAAAAAAAAATGTTGATAACAGAACCCCTTTACAGAGGGTCAATCACTTCATCAGATATTAACAATCAAATCCATTGTAACTGATGATATCATGTAAAAAAAATTATTCACAAGTTTTTTTTGTTTTTTAGATATTTCCCACTAAAAAAAAAATTTGTAGTGGGTGCTAGCTTTTGTTGGATTGACTGTACTTACTGGTTTGCTTAGTTCATATCAAAATCCAATTAAATTCATCTCATTTTTATGACAGGAAACCTTACTTCTGTCAACAATTCTTCAGGTGAAACTTCGCTTGGATCATTTAAGTAAACCTCTGTAACAGGTCCCACAATATCATATCCATTCTCATCAGCATACTTTGCTATTGCTTGTATTACTGGACCAACTTCAGTATAATGGCCTTTGTGGATAGCTGCTAGTACAGTATGTTCTGGTATCTCCTTAAATCCAAGCATACCTTCTTGAAGCTTTAAATCCCCATCAAATGAAAATCCTAATTCATACTCCAACTCATTTTCAGGAACTTCATCTGGACTGTTGAAATATGCCCCATAAACCATTCCTGTCATTTTAAGACCATCATCAATTACCAACTGTCCTACTTCCTGAAGATGGGTCGGTATTTTACTGTAACTTCCTTTGTACTGTGCATATGCTACTTTAGTTTCTTCGATCCTTTTTTCAAGTATTTCCATGATTTTACACTCCTAAATTAAATTTGTAGATCATAGATATTAAAAATAGTTGTGTGGGTTTCCAGAAACCGTACTAGAAAACTAATTTGTAAAACAAGAACCAGTACAAGAAAATTAGAGAATCTCAGTTAAAAAGTTAAAAGAAAGGTGTGTTGATGATCTTAACCTATCCTCATGCAGGATGTGGACGGTGGCTATTTTTCAGGGTAATTGTATCATCAGCAGAATTTTTTAAAGCAGCACTGAAACCTGGTTCAGCACCAATGACTATGGTTTGTTTACCATTTTCCTTTGCAACATTTATGAGTGGGAAAAAGTCAACATCACGAGTCATTAAAGCAATTATATCAATATTAGGATTATGGATTAACTCAAAGGCTTCTATAGCCATCTGGACATCAGTTTCACCAGATACGATCATTGGTGAAAATCCTTGATTAACAACAGCTTCAATCAGTTTGTCTGAAGCATATTGATTTAAAAATACTTTACCTACTTTTATATTACCATGCTCGAGCATCAGATCCCTTACAATTTCAAGATCACAATCAAACTCTTTTCTGAGCATATTAGGACCATCTACAAGTAATCCTATATTTTTTCCCTGTGAATTTTCCCTAATTAATGGAATATAATCTTTAAATGAACTTAATTTTTCAAAACGATGCATATTATCACTCCAGTGATTATTTTCACGTTTAATGACAGATTAATATAGTAAATTTGAAATTTCTTAAATGATGTAAGTATCTTTATAGTCAGTAAATGATAAGTACCTATGCCTAAATCATACCCAAATTGAATTTTCTAATATAATAAAATAGAGAATTCTATACACAAACATATAAAAAAAACTGATTTAAAACCTCAAAATTACAATTTCATGACTTTAAACGACATTTTTTGCAATGATTTTTTTTATTAAACCTGTCTCTAAAAATGGAATCATTGAGATATTCTCAGTAAGGATCTATCATTTACCCGTCACATCATCCCATCTGAATCTCACCCATACAGGAGCCCGGGGAGATCTTTTTATCATTTCCTGCATTTTAATTTCTGCGGGTAAAGGTTTGGAAGTCACAAGTACTTCTGATTCCAGATCACTTGGAATATCAATGGTTAATGGTTGTTGATTTTCCATGAGGATCTTTAATATTTCTTCCCTTTCCTTGTCACTGAAACCTGTACCGACCTTGCCGAAGTACTTCCCATCCTTTTCCATCATGAGAGCTCCGAAGGGTATGCTGCTTGTACTCTTGGTTGCTCCTATAATATGTACATCAACAGTGTCTCCCTTCTTAACTTTTAACCAGTTTTTGGATCGTTGTCCAAACTCGTAGCTTGAATATAAATTCTTTATAACTGCCCCCTCATAACCATCAGAAATGTACTGGTTGAACTGTTTTTCTGGATCCGTTAACACATCATACTGGACAATTTTTATCAGTTCATCCTCCTCTACAGAGTGCAACAAAACTGATTTGCGTTCGTATAGGGGTTTTTTACTAATATCTTGTTTATTGTAACATACTACGTCGAAGATATTGTAGGTAGCAGGAATTTTTTTAGATAGTAGACTGATTTTAAATAGATCCTCAACATTTCTGTTTAAAAGCTGTCTAAAACCTCCTTTCACAGTCATTTCACCATCAAAAATCCAGTCATCGTCCTGAATGTTTTTAGTTAATGCTTCCACTATTTCAGGGAATTTGTGTGTGGCCTGAATATTTCGCCGAGTCCAAAGGGCTATTTTTCCACCGTAGTTCATGGCTATGATCCTTTCACCATCGTACTTAGGCTCGATGATCCAAGAATCAGTAGGATCCAAACTAGATGGATCCGTTAATGTGGCCAACATAGGTTCTATCATGTTCAAGGGATCTTCTCCATTCAATCGGTTTCAAGCATTTTTTCAAGTTCTGCTTCGATGGATCTGGTTTCAGGTAAGCTGAACTCTTCAACTTCAACCTCTTCCCCTAAAAACCGTTTTTCAATGAGTTCCTTAACTTCTTTTGTGTAGGTTTCAGTATAATCAGCCCATTTAAAACTGAATGTCATCTTGTTAATTGCTTGAACTCCCTTGTCAACCAGTTCATCAGTGACACTGGATTCCAATACCTCAACTTCATCTATGGATCTTACCTGCTCATTGTAGAGAAGTTGTTTAAGAAGCAATCCCTTTCCATGGGGCATGATCATTCCAATGTACTCGTTGGTTCTTGAAACCCACTTCACAATTGCAACCTTTTTACTTCGTTCCATAGCTTCTTTCAGTAGTAGGAAGCTTTTTCCTGCTCCACCCTTGGTTGGGGCATCAGTTCCCAAGTAGTATGGTTTGCTCAAGGCTTCTATTGGAATTTCATCCATCTCACAAAATCCTTTGATTTCCATTATCTTGGTTGAAAAGGGTTTTAATGTGTTCAATTCTTCATCTGTAAATTGGAGACATTCTCCCCCAATAATATATGCTTTGGTTATGTCCTCGGGTTTAAGTTCCTCACCATCCTTTTCACATACCTTCTTGTAGCGAACCCTTCCACAATCCTCTTTATGAACCTGATGGAAACTTATATGTAAATTACCACTTGCAGCATAGGATCGAATAGGCACTAAAATTGTGCCAAATGATAAGTACCCCGACCATATAGACCTCATTTAATCCCCCCTACATAGAATTAAATAATATGTTTGTTTCTGGTTCTAAATTATTTTTTTGATCAAAAAATTCAATGCAACTGTCATGACCTTCCTAAGATGTTCTATTCAGAGTCCATGTACAGCAAGGCAATAAACCTTGAATCCAACATGACTATGTATGGAGCAATTAATCCTTCTGCAACAATAAAACCAACAATGTTTAATTGAGAAAGCTCTTTTATCAGTAAAGGACCACCCATAACCACAATAGTTAACAGAACCAGAAAATATGCTATTAACATCCTTCTTAATCCTATTTTTCTGATTTTTATGAATATTTCCTTGAAATTAAAGGCTTCCCTGAAGATTCCTCCCATGGATGCCATGTATGGAATTGCAACTGTGAATATCATATCTAAAATAAATCCCAAAATTACAACGAATATCACCATGATAAACAGTATCTGATCTGGTATTGGGAAGATTAAGATATTCAATCCAGAAGTTAAGTAATCTACAAGATGGAATAAGATTATTAGGGGCATTGGAGTCAAAGTGTAGTTTAAAATATAGTAAAGAATGATCAGAGGAATTGAAAAGTATATGGATATGAGTACTGTCTCGTTGATACCGTGTTTAAACATTAGATCAAACTTATTAAATTTTGGAGGGACATCAAGACCCTCTATGCTCTTTTTGACCATTCTAAATGCATATCCAGCTTCAAACAGTAGTAATATAGATGCCAAACTCATGAGTAACAAAAGTAGGATCCAATAATCAACTCCTAAGAAATGATGTAAATAATTACCAAACAATCCATAATATCCAAATACAGAAACGGTGATTAGAATTATAAATCCCAATA
>JAEZAV010000179.1 GCA_023430285.1 Methanobacteriota archaeon
AAGATGCTGTGGCTTAGTGAAACATTCCAAAAAAAGATATAACTTATTTTCTACTTTTAAAGGTGCTGGAATATGAAGTTTCCAATGTGTAGAGTTACGTTGGTTTCGATTATGGCAGCGATAAATATTAAAACCACAGCAATACCAAACAGAGCCAGAGCATCTTTAATCTGATTGTAGTAGTAGCTTGATTCTTCATCCTTTCTTATGAAGTCTACGATTATGGTGCTCAACCTCAAACCCGCAGCACCTGCAATTATGAAGCCCGAAATTTCAAATATTCCATGCGGAACAGTGTACACAATAAACTTGAGGGGTGTGAGTGAACCAACACTACTGGCATGTCCTCCAATAACAGGGTTAGATGCAACGTATCCTAGGAAGGCACCGTAAACAAATCCATTAATGATAATGAAGATAACTGTTATTACTGCTGTGATTCCCCCAACGAAGGTTAAAAACAGACTGAAGAGGTTGTGTGAGAATATTGTTAGGAAGTTGAACCCCTTTTCACTCAAAAATTGTCTGTCTGTTTGGACCATGGTGGTTAAATAGCTGCTCACAGGACCACTTAAGAACAGTGCCAACATAATTCCAGCAATAACCGATAGGAAATATATGGAAAATGAAACCACCAACAACTTCTTGTTTCTATGGTACAACCCTGAAAAATAATTTAAATAACTGTTTTTGTCTTCTGTACCATCTGTTGCCATTGATATTCAACTCTCCAATAAATCTATGATTTTAGTCTAAAAACTTATTCTCCTTCCACACACTTAACCTTTTACGAAAAAAGAAAACAATCGGTTTACAATCCAAACTAGTTTTCTTTGCTTGGAGTGTTCAGTCTCAAGTACTTGGCCAAGATTTCTATGGTGGATCCCTGTACAAGGGCAGATATTATGGTGATGAAGAATATGATGTTGAAAATTATCTCTGAACCTTCTATACCCGCCACAATTGGATAGGTTGCAAATATGATTGGAACGGCACCCTTGATACCCACCCATGAAATGAATACTTTATCTTTAAATCCAACCTTGAATGGTAAAAGACACAGGAAAACAGCTACAGGTCTTGCAACTAGTATTAAAACTACTGAAACGAAAATTCCTATTCCAAGCACGGGTATGATTTGGGATGGGAACACAAGTAGTCCTAAGGTTAAAAACATTATAATTTGCATTAATAAAGCTATACCATCAAAGAACTGTACCTGTTCAGTTTTATGCACGAAGTGACTGTTTCCAAGAATTAATGCTGCAATATAAACACTTAAAAACCCATTTCCACCTATGAAGTACGATACTGAAAATGTTAAAAAGGCAAGTGCAAATGTGAAAACAGAGTAAAGTCCCTCTGTATGGAGTTTGATGTTGTTAATGATCCATACACTTCCCTTACCAAAGAATAAACCAACTACAATTCCCAAACCCAATGATTTTATGAGGAGGATCACCATGGATGTGAGTGATGTGGTGGGGTTTAGAATTAAAAAGATTATGGTGGTCACTAGGAAGTAGGCCATTGGATCGTTAGTTCCGCTTTCCAGTTCTAATAATGGCGCAATATTATTTTTTAACCCCATTTTCTTCGAGTTAAATATTGCAAATATTGCAGCAGCATCAGTGGATGATATTATGGAACCTATGAGTAAAGATTCAAGAAGGGGGATGTGTAGAAACCAGAATAAAAAAATACCAGTCAACATTGCAGTTATGAACACACCTACCGTGGCAAGAACGAGTCCCTGCCCCATTATGGGTTTTATTTCACTGAACTTGGTATCTAAACCACCTGAAAAAAGGATGATTACCAATGCTATTATTCCTATGAACTGTGTAATAGTTGGATTGTCAAAATAAAAACCTCCAATACCTTCAGAACCTGCCAACATTCCAATTAAAAGGAAAAATAACAGTGACGGTACTCCGAGGCGGTGAGAAGTTTTGCTTATAACAATGCAAATAAAAAGTAATACTGACCCAAATAGGATGAATTGTTCTGATATCATTTAAATATAGTTTTATTCATTGGATTATTTATATTTTTAATATTAAATTGATTAGATTCCTTAGTTGATCATGGTTCAAAGGAAGAGAATCATTACCTTTATTTTCATTTTTTTCCAAGTGTCTCCCTTCATGGTGACAAGATGTTGTGGGATCATAATTTTTATTAGTTCAATTCAACATAATATTAGTTGAAATAACCTGATTTAGGTTGATATTGACTGAACTGATCCACTGTTTAATTCTTTATTAGAAAATGTTCATGGAGTTGAGAACTGATGTCGAGGGTTGTATGGTTTGAAATACCTGCAGATGATCCTGAAAGGGCTGCAAAATTTTATGAAGATGTATTTGGTTGGGAAATTGAAAAATGGGAAGGTCCTTTTGATTACTGGCTTATTCGAACTGGTTCTGATGAAGAACCTGGTATTCATGGTGCCATCATGACCAAGGATATGGGTGAAGTTGTGAGGGACACCATCGCTGTTGATTCCTTCGATGAATTTTCAAAGAAGATCGAAGTGCAAGGTGGGGAAATGCTCACAGAAAAAATTGAAGTACCCAACATGGGATACATGGGTTCCTTCAAAGACACAGAGGGCAACATCTTCGCCATCATTGAAACAAACATGGAAGAAACATCAACTAAATAAAGTTCAAAATGGTTTGGGGGTAACATTTAAGCGTTTCCACGTGAATATAATATAGTATATTGTGAGAATTCCAGGAATTATTCATGGGATGATAAGATCGCAACTGTGTACAACCCTAATAAAAAACATAATTGGTATTACAGAGGACCCACACCCACAAAAGACGACCAGAAAATGATGAAAGAATATTTAAAACATCGTTTCAAAAGAAAAACCTTAAAATAAAATGTAAGGATTTTAAACAGCTGGTCTAAAACCAAAATAAAAGGGGATAGGGGATTTATTTCATTCAACTATCTAATTTTTTCATTCAATTCCCAACAGATTTAAAACCGTGACTGACAATTCATTATTTTCTGTTCTGCCGTTTCCATAAACTATTGAAACCGTGATCACATGATTTTCTTGTGAAACATCAGGATTCACGATCTTATTATCCTCCCCAGTAAGGATCAGTTCATGCACATGGTTTTTTGGAATGAAACTAGTGAAATCCCTTATAATTTTACCAGTGAATTGATCAGTAATTTTGTAACTCCCTGCAACTGTTTTGAAAAGGTCTGAAGATGGGGGGTCATTGTTTTGATCAAGGAAACTAATGGTCATGATCCTGCTGGATCTTTCAGGAATTTTCTTGTTCTTTGAAACCAGATTCAGGTCCATGTAGATCTCTTTAAACGAGTAATCAACCTCAGGAAAACCTAAACCAAATGGGATCCATGGAGAAGCATACAAAATGTAACTTGGACCGTTGTTTGCTATAACCGTGGAAATTTCGTTGTAAATATCTGAAAGACTCCTTGGATCCAGATTAACAGCATTGTCATGTGTTAAAAGTTCAACAACAACATCTCCCTCTGAATATTCTTTAACAGTTTGAATTGCCTTGGTGATTGGAATTCCCTCACTGTTACTCGTGAATATCTCTGTAATAGCGTAGTCAAGCTTGGAAGAAACAGATTTAAGGGTGCTGGCTCTCCAGTTCATGGATGCTGAAAATTCTATGGAAGGATTCAAATTTTTCAGGGTTGAAACAATTTCCCCAGCAAAGTCCGATAGAATATCAGACTTTTCAGTACTGGTGTAACCATCCCAAGTTTGCCATTCAAAATCTTTGAAGGATACACCATCCAAATCTGGAAAATCCTTTATTAAACGTGATAATCCATCTTTAACCTTAGTTCTATGGGTAGTGTTGGTAGGATCAACCAAAGAATCACTATCTGAAGATTTGAAAGCATTTAAAACGAATATTACCTTGAGATCAGTGTTTTCAATCGTTTTAAACAGGGCTGTCAAATTTTTATGCACTGCTTCGTAGTTGTTTAAAAGCAAATTATCCAAGTAAAAAACATGTGTCAATCCTCTAGATTCGAGTTCAACCAAATCAGGATAAGGATATCCTTCAACAAGATATAAACCTCGCATATTCATATTGGGTCCCCTTCAATTTTTTTAATACACACATTTAATGCCATGATTTGAATATTTTTTTCTGATCTTAATATGTACTTCCAAGTGGATAAAATTATCAAAAAAAAATAGATGGGTTAAAATGGGTGTTGGAGTTGGATCATATTTTGTTTATCCAAGTATGGAAGAAACTTCTTTTATAATGGTTTTTCCAAGTTTTTTATGTTCAGATACAGCTGGATGAACACCGTCGAGTTCACTTGCAACCATGATCTTGGAAGTGTCCAGAAAGTAACAGCCATGTTCGTCTGCAATTTTCTTTACGTAGCCAGGTAACTTTTGGGATTTGTTGTAGGAATTTCTAAACTCGTCATCAAAACCAGTTGTTTCCAACAGGAATGGTGGTGCTAGTAAAAGAATTTCAGGGCTCAAACCATTGGCTCCTGATTCACTTTTTAGTATGACCTCCACAAGAACGTTTATTCCCCGTGCAATTTCAGTTGTGGGTAGTGAAAATCTTTGTTTCATATCGTTGGTTCCAAGCATGAGAACCACAAGATCAAGGGGTTTATGGCTTGCAAGACAGGGTATTAAATATTTTAAACCATTTTTTTGGGCACCCTTTAATGGATCGTCCCAAACTGTTGTTCTACTGTTTAATCCCTCTTCAATGATGGTGTATTCATCACCCAATCCACTATCGAGTATTCCGGTCCACCTTTCATCTTCATTCATTCGTGTCTGGTCTATTGGGTTAAAACCCCATGTGATTGAATCACCAAAACACAGTACCCTTCTTTTTTTTATCAATTAACCCACCCCAAATAGGTTTTTTTTAATTAAATATTTTATTTTTCGAATAGATCAACATTTTCTTGAAGGTAGCTGGTTACTTCAAGATTTTGGGTGCATTTTTTTTCACAGTCCCCACAAAGGTTACAGTAGCCTGCACTCATCTTCTTACCCATAAGAAACTTGTAGTTGCCAGTTGGTTTTTCCAAGTTTTTGTACATGTAAACATCATTCAACAGGCTGAGATTTAATGGGATGTCAACTCCCTTTGGACAGGGCATGCAGTAGTTACAGCTGGTACA
>JAEZAV010000009.1 GCA_023430285.1 Methanobacteriota archaeon
GCTAAAAGCTGTGCATTCGATCTCATGTACAAGGATCTGGAAATCTCTTCAGGGGCCATGAGGATTCACGACCACGACCTACTGGTTGAAAAAATTAAGAGCAAGGGATTAAACCCAGAGTCCTTCAACAGGTACCTGGCAGCATTTGAATATGGAATGCCACCACATGCAGGTTGGGGTGTAGGAGCTGAAAGGTTCACCATGACCATGACTGGCCAGACCAACATCAGGGAAACAGTACTGTTCCCAAGGGACAGAAGGAGACTCACACCTTAAGTTTCCACATTTTTTTTCTTTATTTTTAATTTTTCAAATTTAACTAAAAGTAAAATAATTCGAAATGACTTCAATTTTGAAGCACTGATTCTACATTTAATATTAATACTTATCCTGAGATTTAGGAGTTGAAATGTACCATGAATAAAATCATAGACTTGGCAGTTGTAGGGGCTGGCCCTGCAGGAATGATGGCTGCAATTACAGCAGCGTCCCACGGTAACAGTGTAATATTGATAGAAAAGAATAGTTCAGCTGGTAAAAAACTCCTAATCACGGGAAACGGTAGATGCAATCTTACAAACACTAAACCAATGAATGTTTTCCTCAAAAAATTCCAGAAGAAGGGCAGTTTTCTGAGATCTGCCTTCACCACCTTCACAAACAACGATCTCATAGAATTCTTCGAAACTCGAGGACTCAAACTCAAGGAAGAATCCGACGGAAGGGTGTTCCCTGTAACAGACAAATCAAGGGACGTGCTTGACGTACTATTAAAGGAACTTAAAAAACAGTCCGTGAATATTAGATACAACACTAGTGTTGTTTCTCTCCATCAAAACTCCCAGGGCTTTAGATTAACCTTGGATCATGGTGGGGATATCTTGGCCAAAAATGTGGTTTTAGCTACAGGTGGTGTATCCTACAGTGCCACTGGAAGTGATGGTGAGGGTCATAAAATTGCAGAGGAAACTGGGCACAATGTAACGGCACTTGAACCTGGCATTGTTCCAGTTTTAACACATGAATTCTGGGTGCGTGAACTCAGTGGATTACAACTAGAATCTGCTCATGCAGTTATAAAACATTCAAAGGGCAAGGTTAAGTTGGAAGGTGATTTACTCTTCACACATCAAGGTTTGTCAGGACCTATGATTCTTAACAACAGTTCAAAACTGGTTGAAATACTAAGGAGGGATGATAGGATACTTTTAAACATCGACATTCACCCTGAAAAAACTGTAAACCAACTTTCAGATGAATTTTTAACTGCTCGTGAGGAACATGGAAAGGTTGATCTTGGTAACCACATGAAACTAAAACTTCCAAACAGGATGATACCATTATTCCTTGAGATGGCAGGGGCCGATCCCAAACTTAAGATGAATCAACTTGGAAAAAAGGAGAGGAACAACATAGTAAATCTTCTAAAATCATTCCCACTCACAATAACCGGTACTTCTTCAATTGATAAGGCCATGGTTACCTGTGGTGGTGTGTCAAGCAAGGACTTCGATCCCAACTCCATGGAATCTAAAATTGTTCCGGGCCTTTTCTTTGCTGGTGAATTGGTTGATGGCTGCGGCCCAAGTGGAGGATACAACTTACAGCAGGCATTCTCAACTGGCCACCTCTCAGGGTCAAAAATAAATGGGTAAACACTATAAAAACTCATTTAATTACAACTATTTTTTTTGTCCAGACCAGTTTCTTTAAATTATATAATATTTTAACTCGGATCCATTGTTTATTTTTCTTAATTTTTTCAAAATTTTTTTTATCATATAATATAAATATTAAGTAATACATAATAAGTAATACTTTTAGTTCAAAAAGTAACTGGAACTAACATTTACTGATAGGTGATCAACATGTCAAATAGAGAAAATGATGGAGAAAAAAGGAAGAAATTAAAAACTGAACCTGAATCTAATGAAGATCTGCTTGAAGAATCTGAGAGATTTCCTGATGCTGAGGAAGAAAGGATGGAAGCAGCACCTGCAGACCTTCTGGAAAAGGAAAGACCTGACCTTCTAGAGAAAGAGTATGGGAAAAATGTGAAGGTAAACCCACAGAAAAACAAGAAGACTGCTAATAAATAATATCAAGTAATGAATCAATTAAAAACTTAAATCAGAATTAGTAATTTTAAAATGAAGAAAATTGTGGAGTTGTATCCACTTGGATCTCATTTACTCTTCATTTTTTGCCTTGCCGTACTCTTCAATGGATCTTGAAATGAAGTAGAATACAACTATTATACCCACGATCCATGTGAAATTTTGTACTATTCCCTTCACTGTTCCATCGTTTGGAATCTGTATGCTTCCAAAGGTTATGAGTGGTATGAATATAAGATAAACCACGATAACAGATGTTGTTATTGCTTTTCTTATCTCTCCTGAGTTGAACTGTCCTGTGCCTGACATGTAGTTCGCAATTATTAGGGTTCCGAAGAATGTGACCACACCGATTCCTAGGAATATCCAGAGTAATGATATGCCCAATAGCGTGATGATGAGGGGTATGATCAGAAGGTCAATGACTCCCAGTATGATGATCATTTTAACGGTGTTGAACCATTTTTTGTGCCTGGAATTTGATACCTGTCTGTTGAGATTTTCTTTTTCTCTTTCCATTCTTTTTTTATCTTTGTCAAGCCATTCAACTTTTCTTTGAAGTTCTTCGTTTTCTTTTTCGAGTTTTATAATTTTGGCCCAATCTAGATTCCTGATATCGTTGTTGAGTTCGTTACGTTCATTGAGAAGTTTTTTTATTTCTTCATCCAGCTCTTGCTTGTTGGATTCATCCATCTAATACACCCCACTAATATGATAAATAACCCTATAAGTTGTAGTCAAAAAATATTTAACAGTCATACTTAATTATGTTGGGTTTAGTTATTTAAATTATGAGCAAACACTCGCTGATTTCGTTAAATTTTAGCAGTTACTCTTTTAAGATTTGCAGGTCCTATCCAATAATAGTCTAGGCTCAAGGGGAAAAATATGATAAAAATTAGTTACGATATCAAAGTTTATAGGCAAGAGTTAATAAATAATATTAAGAAAGCAGATGTTGTTGTTGAGCTTGGATGTCATGTAGGTAATTCAACAGCTATAATAGCTGAGCTTTCACCAAATGGGAGGGTAATTGCACTGGATAACAGTCCTGAAGCTGTAAGTCCCATGAAATTGTTGGAGGAAAACAATTCCAATATAAATTTTTACAAGGCCGATGTAAGGCTTCATGAAACCCTTGAAATGGTTGCTAAACAAATCAAAGAAATAGGTAGATGTGATGTACTGTCTGTTGATCTTGGTGGAGGATACCATCCCGACACAGTGTTCAAGGTATTTTTCATATGGTCATCAACTTTAAAACCACGTTTAACCATAATTAGAAATAGGGGATTAGTAGATTTTATACATTCAGCTCAAGCAGAAGAAGAAATTAAATCCCAAGAGGGATGGCTGGAATCATCAGGAAATGATGGGATACCACCAAGATTGAAGGAGTTCAAACTCTGGTCTTCAAAATTAAGTTAAGGATGGAATGTTTATGATAGGTAAAAGAATCAGGATCGAACGTATATTAAACAGAAAAACAGGAAGATGCGTCATAGTACCAATGGATCATGGTATGAGCATCGGACCGGTGGACGGAATAATAGACATGGCAGAAACCATAGATGAAGTTGCAAGCGGAGGAGCAAACGCTGTAATAGAACATAAAGGAATGGTTGGTAAAGGTCACAGAGGATACGGTAACGACATAGGCCTTATCATCCACCTGTCAGCAAGCACATCGGTGGGCCCAGACCCTGACCACAAGGTCCTTGTAACCTCGGTGGAAAAGGCATTGAAACTTGGTGCAGATGCTGTTTCAGTCCACGTGAACATTGGTTCAGAAAAGGAACCTGAAATGCTGGTGCAGATGGGAACCATTGCAGAAACATGTGATGAATGGGGAATGCCACTCATAGCCATGATGTACCCAAGGGGAAAGAAGATAGAAAATGAACACAGTGTAGATGTGGTGAAGCTAGCTGCAAGGGCAGGAGCTGAACTCGGAGCAGATATCATAAAAACCAACTACACAGGAGATCCACAGACCTTTAAAGAGGTTGTTGACGGATGCCCAGTACCTGTTGTAATAGCAGGCGGACCCATGGTAGAAACAGACAAACAACTGCTTGAAATGGTTAAAAATTCCGTTGATGTTGGTGGAGCAGGTGTTGCAATTGGACGTAACATTTTCCAGGCTAAGTCACCGAGTAAAACCACTAGAGCCATAGCTGAAATTGTTCATAACAACATGGAAGTTGAGGATGCACTTAAGATACTCAACGGCACAAGCTAACAAATCTGATTCATGAATCAAATCCTATATTTTTTTAAATCTATTTTTTTAGAAGGTAACACCAATGAAATTCGCATGGATTAAGGCAGAAGGACAAAACTGGGACGAAAAAAAACTGTTGATAACAGCGGCTCTTGAATCTGGAATTGACCACATCGTAGACTACGAAGATCCAGAGAAAATAGCCAAACTCGGAAATCTCAGTGTAGTGTCAAACACAAAGGATGCAGACATACACATGGTAGGTATTAATGGGGAGGGTGATGGAACCTTAACCATTCCAGAAGATCTATCCAACTCCAAGGATCTTGCAGATTTAACTGCCCTTAAAGCTAATGGCAGTACAGTTGCAGCCTACATGGAAATAAACAGTAAAAAACACGAAGAACTTGCGAGTAAACTCGGGAAAACTGCAGATTATTTGGTTCTTCAAGGCAAAGATTGGACAGTCATACCCCTTGAAAACATCATAGCAGAACTCCAAGGCCAGGACGTCAGGATCATAGCAGCTGTGAAGGATTTTGATGAGGCTAAACTCGCACTTGAAACACTGGAATACGGTACAGATGGTGTTCTTTTAATTCCAAATGACATATCCCAGATAAAGAAGGTAGCAGAATTCATAGAGAAAATAGACTCTGAAACTTACCAACTCGTTGCAGCCAACGTTACCAAGGTTGAACCAGTTGGATCTGGAGACAGGGTATGTGTAGATACCTGTTCCATGATGAATGTGGGCGAGGGAATGCTGGTTGGATCCTACTCAAAGGGTCTCTTTTTGGTTCACAGTGAATCTTTAGAAAGTGAATATGTAGCAAGCAGACCATTCCGGGTAAATGCAGGACCTGTACATGCATATGTAATGACACCCGGCAACAAAACAAGATACCTATCGGAGATAGAAACTGGCGATGAAGTATTGACAGTTGACTCTGAAGGAAACACTAAAACAACAGTTGTTGGACGTGTTAAAATAGAGAAACGACCGCTCATGCTGGTTGAAGCTGAACATGAAGGTGTGAGTGTGAGGACCTTGCTTCAAAATGCAGAAACCATCAGACTCATAGATCAAGACGGTGACCCAGTATCAGTTGCCCAGCTCAAGGTAGGGGACAGGGTCATGGTTTACCTGGACAAATCAGCCAGACACTTCGGAATGGCCATAGAAGAATCAATAATAGAGAAGTAGATGTAGAAATCTTTACCACACCTTGAATAATGGTTTATGAAGCTTAGATTTAATAATTTAAAATGTTTATCTAAATTTGGATATATACCTTACATAGGTGATTCTAATCATGACAGGATACACTGTTAAACTAATTGAACCCCAAGCAAAGGATGCCATGTTTGATGAGCTTGTAAACAAAGTCAGATATGAAAGGAAGGCCAATATTAACGGGGCTTGTGTTAAATTATTAACTGACAACCATGACTTTAAGGAGGAGTGGGAAGACAACTTCAAATTCATGAACGAAGATATAAGGCCCCACGCCAAAATTTTCACGGTTGATGACGGGGGAGAACTCGAAGTTCTCTACGAACCTGTTTCGAAGACCTGTATCATTAAAAATTGTGACTACTATGGTTGGGTTAAGAGCATAGCTCTGGCAGTTATATCAGACTTCTTTGAGGAGTACCATTCTGTACACAGGAGATACTCTGTCCACGGATCAACAGTGGACTACGAAGGCCATGCCATAGCACTTATAGGTCCTCCGGGTACAGGTAAAAGTACGTTGACCTATGGATTACTCCAAGACAGGGACTTTAATTACATCTCTGATGATTGGTTTTTCACCAAACTGTTTGAAAATGCGACTGTTGTCTACGCATCAGAAAAAAATAGTTACATCAGAGACGATATAATCGATGTTTGGCCATGTTTCACAGAAGAACTCAAAGGTGTCAAGCTAGATAATAAGGGCAGAGGATTGGCTGACGTTAACACCCTTTTTAAGGGTAGGAGCAGGGAAAGCTCGACACTCATGTCAGTTGTACTCCTTGAGAGAGATATTAACCATCCTCCATTTAAAAAGCTTGAACTTGAAGAGGCCATGAAGTTCATGAAAGAAAAGGATTTCTGTAATCCTCATCAACTGGTAAAAGACAACAGAAAATTCAAACTCAGATACAACTTCTTCAGGGAAGTTTTCAGCAAACTCGATGTTTACCTCTTAAATATTATAGAAACCCCTGAACAAAGTCTTGAAAGAATTAAAAAACTCGCAAAAAGGTGATTGAACAATGAGGGCATTTCTCGCGGTGGATTTAGATCCAAACTTAACCTACAAAATAATGAACATCCAAAAACAG
>JAEZAV010000024.1 GCA_023430285.1 Methanobacteriota archaeon
CTCCAAAAAGCAATATATCCACAATTTTTTAAATTCAAAACAACATGGTTGGGACTATTATTTACAGACAAACCCACCATGTTCTATACATGCCCAATCATTATATTATTATTTGTTTTTAGTTAATATATAATTTTAGTATGTTATCAACGACCAATTAACAACCTAAGTAGATATTTTCATAATTTTAACTTGGAAATTGATGTAAATCCTAACCAATTGTTGGGCCGCCATCAATAAAATTTTAATTCTAATAAACCAGGAAAAATGTAGCGTTGTACATTAACTACATCCACAATTTCATCACAAAAAAAAAAGGAAATATTAATTTAGTTTAAGGGTTGCAAACTTTACATGGTAAGTATCCTGCATTTATTGCGGCTTGCCTTGTACTGAAGTACACCTTGTGATCTGGACTGATTTGATCCACATATCTGCAGTTTTTTAGATGGAATTTTTTGGTTTTTAAATTGCCAACGTACTTACCTGTGTTGGTTATAACTGGATTGGTTGTGCTGCTGGATTTAATGCTGTTACCTATTGCCATGAAGGTTACTGATGCAGCCCTGTTTAGATCCCTTTGGGTGTAGTAGGTGCTGTGTGTTTTTTGCCAGTTGGACCAGTCAGATTTTTCACTGGTGTAACCATTATACATGAGTACCTTCAAGTTGCCAGTGACTGCGGTGATATGGGGTTTAAGTTTGCTTGCCTGATTTTCATAGGCCTGGTGTTGTGATGATGATTCTCCACTCACACAGTGGGGTGCTGAAAATGTGTCGGATATGTAGTGACTTGCAATACCGAAGGATTTGCTTGCATCATAATATTTCTTCTGTTTGTAGAAACTCGCACCCTGGTTTAAGTAGTACAGTGCCTTGCTGTAGCTGTTTGGATAGCTATGATCCCGATAATCATGAAATTTTTCATCAGGATCGTTTGAACCATCTCTCATTGCACTTAAACTAAGTTTTGAATGGATTGAAGTTGGTAATGAGTAATATGTAGAATCAATAATGCTGCTATGGGTACTCCATGTCCATGCATCAGATACAGGTGCAAAAATTAGACAAACTGCTAAAAATATCATCGATAGTTTATAATAATTCATTGTAATAATTCCCTCCCCTCAATATATCATTAAATAAGGTTTTAAGGCTATTTAATAGTTTTTGTATGGTGGGATAAGGTGCAACTTACTAACAGTCTGTAACATCAAGGATACTTAAAAACGAATAGTCTGGACCTTTGTAGAAAGCATTTTGAAACAGGAAACTTTTGAAAGACTTAGTCCAAAAATTTAATATTCTAATTTAACTGGTTTTAAGACTTTAAATCATTTTTCACCAAAAAAATATAGAAAAAGAAAAAATAGGGGAATTTTGAAAGTTTTAGATCATTGTTGGTAACCTGCTGTGTCCACCGTAGAAGATCATTATTTTACTGTACATGAGGACCAGTTTAGGGAAAGGTAGTTTTCCAAGTACTGTTACCGCGTAGTTAGGTGCTCTTCCATTGTTGTTTACGTAGTTTTTAATGTAGTTTGCTATTTTTAAGTATTGTTCTTTTGTTAAATAGCCTGATCTGTAGGTTCCTGAAGGTGATGTTGCTGATTTAACCTTTATTACACTGATGGATTTTAAGTTGTGGTTGTTTATATTTGTTGTTGCCCTTACAGTGAGTTGTAAGAACTCTGCCATATTTAGTGTGTGTTTGCCTATGGTTATGTATGATGGTAATGTTCCATGTGACTTGTAGTATGCTTTGATCTTGTTGGAAGCGTAAATTAGCTGTGCCAGATTAACTGAAGGTTTTTTAACAGTTATAACAGTTTTTAATAGCTGATCTCCTGCTCGAATTGTTACAAATGCTGCTCCAGTACTCTTATTTGCTGTGAAGATTGTGGTTGCAATTCCATCCTTGGTTGTTGTATTTTTAACACTTAAACTTCCATTGTATGCTCTGAAGGTTATTTTTACATCATCTGGTACTGATTTGTTGTATTGAGTGTAGGTATTTTGATTTGCCGAGTTCATTCTTAGGTTTGCTGTTACAGTGGATGTTCCATTTGGGTTTATAATAACCGGACTTGCACCAACTGTTAATTTAAGGTATGGTGTGTAGTAGGATGTTAAATTACCAGAACCCAACACCAATTTGGATATGGTGCCATTGTTGTTGTTGGTTCCCCACCAGTTGTTTTGGAGGTTGATGTTTGATGAACTGTAGGAATTAAAGTATATGGCATCCACATACTCTACGGGTTTAGTAAAGCTGTTGAGATACAATGTTTTGTTGGATTCAATGCTTGAGAAGTTTACAATGATTTTGTTCTTTGTATCTGAGTAGATGGCGTTTCCAACCCCATGTTTAATTGTTTTACCAGAAGGTCCATTCAGTAGGTCAACACCAGCCATGTTCCTACTTATACTACTTTCGGATATGGTTAAAGTACCTTTATTATATATGGCACCACCATTTCCAGCTGAATGTTTGTATCCTGCTAATGCTGCTTTATTTTGAGTTATGGTAGTGTCGTTGATGTTTAGGTTGCCGTCTTCATCGTTGTAGATGGCTCCACCATCACCACCATCTCCCCATGGAAGATTTACCTTGTACTCATTAAATTCTAAAACAGCTCCTCCAAGACCAGCTTTGTTGTTGTTTAAAAGGCTGTTGTCCCCAATAGTTAGGGTTCCATCGTTGTAGATTGCGCCTCCATTTCCACCGACTCCAGCATTGCTTGTAAGATCTCCACTGTCTCCACCGTTACCAGCTTCGTTATGGGTGAAAATTGAGTTATTGATTGTTAAGGTGCTGTCTTCGTCGTTGTAAATGGCTCCACCGTTACCACCGTTACCACCGCTTAGTGCGCTGAGTGGTTTTTCACCTACACTTCCACCTTTTCCACCTTTGTTACTTGTGAATGTGCAGTTTGTGATGGTTAAGATGCCAGTATTGCAGATTGCACCACCATTTCCTCCTGCTTTACCATTTATGGAGTCTGTTGCATCTCCACCTTTTCCTGTGGTGTTATTTTCAAATGTTGTGTTTGTAATAGTTGCTTTGTAGCTGGTGTAAACTGCACCACCATCTCCTCCTTTACCTCCCTTTTGGGTTAAGTAGGAGTTTGATCCACTTCCACCATTGTTTGTGTCAAAATCACAATCATTTTGGATAGTTAGGGTGCCGTCACTGTAAACTGCACCACCATCATGATCTCCACTGGCGTCTCCTCCAGTACCTGCAACATTCCATTCGAAGTAGCTGCTGTCCAGGGTTAAGTAGGCATTTTCATAGTTGTATACTGCACCTCCATTTCCTCCCTGTTTTCCTGTGTGAGATCCTGTAGCATCTCCACCTTTACCTGCGTAGTTTTGAGTTAAACTGCAGTTTTCGATGTAAATGTGGCCTTTATTAAATATGGCCCCACCGTTACCAGCATCCCCTACGTCAGCTCCGTTACCAGCGTAGTTGTGGTTGAACTGTGTGTCAATAATGTTAACAGTACCTGCGTTGTTGTTATTGTAGATGGCTCCACCATTACCACCGTCTCCACCTTCAGATGCGTCAACATTTTTTCCACCGTTTCCTGCTTTGTTATCATGGAAGTAGGTATCAGTAT
Source organism: Methanobacteriota archaeon (assembly GCA_023430285.1). GTDB lineage: Archaea > Methanobacteriota > Methanobacteria > Methanobacteriales > Methanobacteriaceae > Methanobacterium_B. The sequence continues at coordinate 3,623 of JAEZAV010000024.1, forward strand.
CTATGGTTAAAGTTGCGGAATTGTCGTTGTAAATAGCTCCACCGCTTCCTCCGGAAGCTCCATCATGGACATCACTTCCACTTCCACCGTTTCCTGCGCTGTTTGATTCAATATCGCATCCATGGATGGCCAAGATTCCGGCATTGTATATTGCACCACCATTACCTCCATGGGAACTTTCTCCATGATCGTCTACCTTGGGACTTCCATCTCCACCTCTGCCTGCTTGGTTATCGTGTATGTAACAGTTGTTGATGGTTAAGTTACCTTTGTTTGTGTTGTAAATTGCACCACCGTTACCTCCAGCAGTTGAATCGTCACTACCCTTTGCATCTTTCCCAGATTTAGCTTGGTTGTACCCAATTTCACAAGAGTTTAGGGTTAAGGTTCCTTCGTTGTATATTGCTCCCCCATTACTGTTTCCTTTACCGTTTTCAATAAAGAGGTTCTGTATTGTAACTATTGAACCTGGCAGAATGTGGAAAATTGTGTTGGCGTTATTTCCGTCCACAGTGGTGTTGTCCTCTCCAGCACCGTATATGGATAAATTTTTATTGATGGAAAGGCCGCTCTCTTGGTAGGTTCCAGCTGCCATGTTGATAATTCCGTTGGTTGTTACTGTACTGATACTCTTGTTTATGGTTTTAAGAGGTCCGGTTGTTCCTCCTGTGTAGGTTGGACTAGATCCATCGTAACTGTCGTTACCAGTTGCTGAATTTACATAAATATTTAAAACTGAAGAGCCCGCATGATGGGCTTGTGTAGAGTTTGCTCCATAGCTTGACCCAGAACAAACTAAAACAAAAAAGCCTAAAATTAGTAGCATGTATAGCTTATTTCTCATTTATTACCCCCTTATGTAATTACTTACTAACCTACATTGATATATGAAAGATATATATTTTTTGAAATAATTCTGACAGTTTGTGACTTTATCACCAAAATAATGAACAAATACGATAAAAAAAATAGAATGTTTGGTGCTAAGAACATATTTTCAAATACATAGAAACAAATGTTTATTTCTGCCAATCTAAGGTCATTTAGATCTTCAATAGTTTGCATGGAACTTTTAAATGACTTTATAAATCCTTCCCAAAATCAGATACATCACAACTAACTGAACCATTTAGACTATCAAATTCTCGCTAAAATTAATTTAACATTATTGTTCATTAAAAAATAAACATAAATAGGATATTTATAAGAACAAAAGACGAGGATGTTCCCATTTAGTCTTACATCCCAAAAACTAAAGAATTATAATTAGGAACATCCTCACACCTAACTCTTTTTTAATAATTAATACGAAGTTTAAAATATCCCCAATCATTCCAGTGAACATAAAAACTGAAGTTGGTAAAAAAAATTAGAATTTTTGGTTGGTTTCAAGAAGCCCAGTTATTTTGCGTTTAATATCTAGATATTCTTCAGATGTTCTGTCACGCATCCTCTCTTGATCTATGTTAAATGTTTCAATTATTCTTCCTGGACGTTCACTAAACACCAGTATACGGTCAGCCAGGAAAACTGCTTCATCAACGTTGTGGGTCACAAAGATTATGGTTTTAGTTTCCTGTTCCCAAATTTGGATGATTTCCTTCTGTAGTTTGTGTCTTGAGAGCACATCTAAAGCAGCGAATGGTTCGTCCATGAGAAGTGAGTCGGGTTCGTTTACAAGGGCACGTGCAATTGCAACCCTCTGTTTCATACCTCCAGATAGTTGGTTAGGGTAGCTCTCGATGAAAGCTGATAAACCAACCATTTCGATGTAGTTTTTAGCCTTTTCGTACCTCTCTTCTTCATTTATTCCCTTGACCTCGAGTCCGAATGCCACGTTGTCAAGCACTGTTCTCCATGGGAATAATGAGTACTGTTGAAATACAAAGCCCCTTTCTGGGCTTGGAGTTAATACAGGCACATCATTTTCTGTTATGGTTCCTGAACTTGGAAAATCCAGTCCAGCTATCATTCTAAGTAGGGTTGTTTTACCACAACCAGATGGTCCAAGAAGAACTAGAAATTCTCCATCTTCTATGGTGAGATCTATGTCTTTTAGAATTTCCATTTCCATTGTGTTGTTTTGAAAGTTTTTATTGACCTTTTTAATTTTAAAAACCATGGACACTCACCAGTTTAGTTTTCTTTCCATTCGAGTGAATATGTATTCAAATGTTAATCCTATCACTCCGATTGCCAGCATACCCACTATTGCACTTGCACTGTCAAGCATGCTAGTTGCAGTCAGTATCAGGTACCCCAATCCATTGTTTGATCCAATCATCTCTGCTGCAACCGTACACATTAGGGCTATGCCCATACCCACCTTGAGTCCTGTGATTATGTTGGGCAGTGCAGCTGGAAAAACCACCTTCTTAATGGTTTGAAGTTTATCCGCACCCAATG
>JAEZAV010000055.1 GCA_023430285.1 Methanobacteriota archaeon
TCTTCTAAGTTTTTAATTTTTTTTAATAAATTCTTATTTTCAAATTAACTTTCTGTTTTTAAATGATTGTAGACCATTCTTACTCCCTTTCACAAAAAAATCATTTTAGTATTAATGTATGTGATTACAACGATAAGTCCATTTAAAAACTGGGGGTTGTAAATGAAAAGAAGACTCATGGGGTTCAAGAGTCAATACCTGATTTTATTGGGAGTTATTTTCATGGTGGTGGTGATGTTCAACGTTGGTAATTCAAGTGCAGCCAACACCACCAACTTAACAGGTCATCATAATGGAATGGTTAAGGTGTCCAGCTCCAATTATTTTGACCCAACCAACAATCGTACCAAAGAAAGGTTCAAATCGATTGGTGATGCCGTAAATTCTGAAAATACCATAAAAGGTGACACCATAATTGTTGGAGCAGGAAACTACGTAGAAAATGTTATCATCAACAAAAAAATTAGTTTAGTGGCATTTACCAACGCCAACATAACTGCAAAGAACCCCAACCTCCCAATATTCACAATTTCCAAAAATGGAAGTGGATCAGTTATCAAGGGTTTTAATTTCGTTTCAGATGACCCCCTAGTAAGTAACGCTATTTTATTAAATTCTGCAAACGGATGTACCTTGTCAGAAAACAACTTCATTGACGTGCCAGGAATTTCCATAAAGATCCAAAATTCCCAGAACAACACAGTATCATACAGCAGTTTCAAGGATGGAATGGACGGAGTAGACATTAAAAGCTCCAAAAATATTATAGTTAAGGGAAACATCTTCAGCCAGCTGCTTCAATCAATATTGTTAAGCGATTCATCGTACATCCAAATCTACAACAACAACGTCACAAATGGCCGTGGATCAGACTACGTAGTATTTGACAACTGTACCAAATCAACCATGGATCATAACAATTTAAAAGCAGCAATAAACAATCCTACAGCTTCAATCTTAATTCATACACTTAACTCAGAAAATAACGTGATTTCATACAACAGTATAAAAACCCTAGGCACCATGAGCGGTATGGAACTTCAAAATTCAAATTCTAACCAAGTCTTGGGAAACAAAATCACAGGCCCTGGAACAACTGGTTGTGGAATTCAACTGGTGGAATCCGACAACAACCTGGTAAAAAATAATGTACTGACCACCTTGTTTACAGGTGTGAGATTGATTTCATCATTGAATAATTCTGTAATGAACAACACCATATCCAAAATGGGTGAAGATGGAATAAGTCTGTCCAATTGTTTTGGAACCGAATATCTGAAAAACCTGATAGGTTACAACAATATTTCAAACTGTTTAAATGGTGTTCAACTGGAACTTTCATTCCACAATTCATTATTCAACAACACAATCTCAATGAGCGATAACAACAACATCTACTCATTGAACTCTGAATGTAACACATTCTACCAGAATACTCTTATTAATGCACCCACAGGAATATTGTTTAAAAATTCTGATGACTGCACAGTAGTTTCGAACATAATAACAAGTAACATTCCAAATTCATGTGGAGTACTACTTGAAAACAGTAATTCAGCAGCCCCCAGTGTTGTTAAAACAGTGAGTACATCCAAACACGTTATTGTGGGTTCAATTCAAGTCACGACCCTTCCAGATATTGATGTTCAATTCAACAGAATAATTTGTCCCGTTGGAATTAAAAATGGAAACTCAATGGTAACCGTAAATGCAGACAAAAATTGGTGGGGTTCAAACCACCCAACATTCACCCAACTTGTTTCAGGAAAGGTGAAGTATCCAAACTGGATCTACATGACAATCACAACAAAAACACAGCGAACAATTCAAGGTTCCAAATTAACTGTTAAAACCAGCTTCAACAATTTATACGATGGTAAAACCATTAAATCATTCAATACAAAACTTGGCTACATCCCAAACGGTACAATAAACTTTTTTGTAACCAACCTAGGCAAGTTTGAAGGAAACTACCAAAAAACAGAATCTGCAAATGGAGAAGCAGTGGCAATTTACAGTGCAACAAAATTGGGAAAAGCAACCTTAACATCCACAACAGACAATCAAACCTTGAAAAGCACATTAATTATAGAACCTGTTTTAAAGGTTTTAACATTAAACACAACAACGATGAGTCGCTCACAAAACGGTCCAATGAAGTTGTACCTAAATAAAGCAATCAATAGTTACAACAGCACCTGGATCGAACTCAAACAAGCTTCAAAACCAAACCAACTAATAAGATTCAAAACCAGCAGGGACAGTAACCACATTTACATAACTCCAAATACAGCACTTAAAAAGGGAGTAACTTACAAATTGATAGTACACTCCAACAGCATGAAGGATGACACTGGAAATGGACTTTCAACTGCCTATATAAAAACTTTTAAGCTTTAAGCCCATCCAACTCCTTTTTTTCTTTAACTCTTTTTTGATCATTTATTAAAAGATTAGTTTTTCCCCAAAGCATTTACAACCCTATTTTTTTACCAGCCCGATTATAACTGTATTCTCATGAAAAATTTCATGATCCAATTACATTAGATGAACCAAATTTGGGAATGATTTGGGTGTAACTAGGAAGAATCTAGTGTAGAATGTTGGTATAATTACATTAATACTGTTATTAAACAAAAATTATGAAATTTAGGAATTTAATCTTAAAAAACATATTTAGAAACAAGTCAAGGAGTTTGTTGGCCATTATTGGCATTGCCATTGGAGTTGCTGCAGTGGTAGGGCTTGGAATGGTCACAGACAACCTTTCTAAATCTACAGAAAATGCTTTAACATCAGGTGCGGGTGATTTTTCAGTTATTGCTGCAACCGGACCAAATAATGGAGGAGGACCTCCAGGTGGTATGGGTGGTGATCAAGTCATTAACCAAACCAAGGTGACTGAGATAAGTAAGATCACGGGTGTTGGAAGTGCTGTGGGAGTACTTAGAACATCGGTGGATCTAAGCAACAGCACCAACACAACTACAAATTCAACTTCAACGTCCGGACCCGGAGACTTCAGATCAATGACTTCCATAATAGGAATTGACAGCAGTTCCATAAGCATGGACGATATCGTTGTAACCAACGGCACAGTCTACTCAAACAACAACGAAGTCATAATAGGTAAAACAGCTGCGCAGGAAATGAACAAAACTGTGGGGGACAACATCAGCATATCAAACAGTACCTTTAAAATCACAGGTATCTATGAAACAGGTAACTTCATGGATGATAGGGGAATTGTAATGTCATTAGACAGCCTCCAAAGTCTGACCAATAAAACTGGAGAAGTTTCACTCATCATTGTAAAGGCAGATAACGGCACAGATGCAACTAGTCTTGCAACCAAAATCCAAAACAACTATCCCAACGAGTTAACAACCTCAACATCATTATCAGGAATGGATAGGATGAACAATGGTTTAGATGTGATAAATTCAGGTTCATGGGCAGTTTCGCTCCTAGCAATGTTAGTGGGTGGAATAATTGTAATTATAACCATGCTAAAAGCTGTTGCTGAAAGAACCAGAGAAATCGGAGTTTTAAGAGCAGTAGGATGGACACAAAAAAGGATAATTGCCATGATAATGGGAGAATCCATTGTACTGTCATTTATAGCTATTTTTGTGGGTCTGTTAATTGGAGTTGGAACAGTAGAACTTCTGAGTATGACCAATATTTTACGGGGAATAATGCCTGCATTTTCCATATTCCTTTTATTAAAGGGAATAGGAGTAGCTTTACTACTTGGAATCCTTGGAGGTATCTATCCAGCCTACAGAGCAAGCAGATTATCACCTACAGAGGCGTTGCGATATGAATGAGAACACAATAATCAACATAAAAAATCTGAAAAAAGAATATGAAGACGGTTCAATCATCGCTTTAAACAGTATTGATCTCGAAATTGAAAGGGGTGAATCAGTCTCCATCATAGGACCCTCTGGATCTGGAAAATCAACGCTGCTAAATATGATAGGTGGACTTGACAAGGCAAACGAAGGTCAAATTAGTGTAGCAGGAGTAAATCTTATGGATAACACTGATCTAAGCAACTTCAGATCGAAGGAAATTGGATTCGTATTCCAACTACACAACCTGATTCCAAATCTAACTGTCCTTGAAAATGTTCAAATACCACTCATTGGAACAGACATCGAGGATAAAAAGATGGAAGAACGGGCTTTAAAACTTTTAAAATCCGTTAACCTCGAGAACAAAGTAGATCAAAAACCAACTAAATTATCTGGTGGAGAAAGGCAGCGTGTTGCAATTGCAAGGGCACTTGTCAACCATCCATCAATAATTTTAGCAGACGAACCAACAGGAGCTCTTGATTCTGAAACACAAGAAGTGATCTTGAAACTTCTCCTGGATATTCATAAAAAAGAGAATGTCACCCTGATAATGGTTACACACGAACCATATGTAGCTAAACAGGCTGATAGAACCATATATGTATTAGATGGAAAAATAAAACCAACTTAAAATTTTAAATTAGGTAATGGAACTGAAAATCTAAATTTCACAGTTCCTATTTTTCCTAAACCTTTCTTTTTATTTAATTAATTTTCCTAAAAACCGGAGTAAAAATTCCATAATAAGTGGTAAGTGAATTATAAAACTGTAAAAAAACATCATTCAAATCTTAAAAAAAATTTTAGAGGAATTAAACCCATGAAAATGATCAAAGTCCTTATATTAGTAGAATTAACGATGATCTTTACACAGTGTGTAATTGGATTAATAATGAAAAACTCGGAAATGGTTCTCATAGCACCTTTTTCAGTTGTGCTAATGCTAACAGTAATGTTCTACGCATTTAACTGGAAAGAAAAGGGGATCTTCAAATTTTTAACTGGAAATTTTGTTTTAAGGGGAGAACATTCTGATGAAAACACTTGCATCTACGGAGAACGATTTTCCAAGTGGGTGGAAATATTTTCCAAGTACATCGGTTTAATTCCACTCATTGTGATCTTTCTATACGTAAATTTCACCAGTGGGGAAACATTACTCATTATAAGTTTAAGTCTCATATCGGTGGGTATTGCCGTGTCTATCCTAACCTTTGAGTATTCTCAGTCAGTAAAAAGCAAATTAGAAAAATCCATGGTGTACGATGGTGCAAGAAGATTTTATTTAGCCACCATATTCTCCATCTTCTTCATGATCTTCGTGGTGGTTCTTAAATTTTTAACACCCTACACCCCAAACATGATGGACTTCAACCTTCTAAATTACCTAACATCGTATCTAAAAGGATTGGGCGTGGGAATTTCCATATTCCTCTCTATCCTGTTCCTTCCATTAAGTGTAAAATACTTCATTGAAGGATTCATAATAACCATAAAAGGTACAGTTGAGTTTAAAAACTAAAATAAAAGCCCCATCAAATACGATGGGTCACAATTCATTCCATTTTTTTTAGTAACTTATTGAAACCCTCTCTTAAAACTTAATAAAAGAATCGAAGAGAGTATACTGTTTAAATTATGATATATGTTCAGTAAATTATATAAATTCCTTAATTGATTAGAAAAAAAGTAAGATGGGGAAATTAAAAAAAGGGTTTGATACAGTGCGTTTTAAGCAACCCTACCAATGTACCCTGTTGAAAGATTTTTCAAGTAGATTACTGTGCGACCGTCTGATGTGTACTGAGTCCAAACAACCCGAACTCCTGAAATCGCAGCATTATCAACTGGATTCTGGGTTACAGGAACCACAGGTGCTAAGTAGCCTGTTGCTAAATTTTTAAGATAGATGACTGAACTTTGTCCCTGAATCTGCGTCCATATAATTCTCTGATCACTCACAGCAGAGTTGTACTGAAGGTTTGCTGAAGGGTTAACCTTGGTGATCTTGCCAGTTGAAAGTTCTTTCATGTAGATCACACCGGATTGACCAGATATTTGAACCCATACCACCCTTGAACCACTAATAACAGGATTTACCTGATCAGGGGTAGCTGAAGATATTTTTCCATAGAAACCTGTTGAGAAGTTCTTTTCATATATTGCTGCGTGTTTTGTTGTTGTGTCTAACTGGCTCCACACAACTCTGGATCCACTTATGGAAGGTTTTGATACTACCTGTGAATTCTTTGAAACCTTTCCATATTTCCCTGTTGAAAAGTTTTTGTAGTACACAGATAATATTCCTGAAGTGTCATTTTGAACCCAAACCACTGTTTTACCAGATATTGCAGGGGCGTACTGACTAAATTTGGAACTCATTACTGCTGTACAGTACCCAGTGGCCATATTTTTGTAATACACTGCAAAAATTCCATTTGTTTTATTTTGAAACCATACAACATTGGTTCCTGAAATTGCAGGGGAAAACTGGTTTTGAGTTGAATTAAAAACCTTTCCAGTGTAACCCGTTGCTACATTTTTGTAGTATACTGTTGAGTGACCCTGTGAATCAGTCTGTTGCCAAACTATCCTTGATCCATCGATTGCAGCATAGTCCTGATTATAGGCAGAACTACCAACAGTGTTTACAGTAGCTGCTGAATGGTTGGTCTTTAATGGGGCTGCTGAAGCTGCTCCACACAAGACAAAAGCAAAAATTAGAGTAATTATCACCATGCCAAATTTATTATTCATTATTTAACCCCTTAACAAATTTGTATTTAAGTTATCCTTATTTTTTTAAAAATATCCAAAAATATTTCCACATTTCATCAAATAGTTCATAAATTCATAAGTTATGTATTTACTTTGTTTATTAGTTATTATTAGATTCATATAAAGTATTAGGGTAATTCATTCTCTGTTTGAAGTTTTGTATCATCAAATTAGGGTGTATTTAATTAAATAACTAGAAATTATCATAACCTTAATTCCTACAAAGTAGTGTTAATTGAATTATTCAATGGTTTAAAAGTTTCTCTGAACTTATTCAATAGAAAATTTGCTTCTTCGAGTTTTGAACTGTCTTTGTAATTGTTTATTGCACCTGAAACATATTCATAACATGCTGTTGCTGTTTCTTGTAGGAGTATTAGAGAGTTTAGGATCCTTGACTTGGTTTTAACACAGTCTGATGGAGGATTTAATTTTTGGTACCTTTCAAATATTGAGTCGAGATCCTTCATAATTGCCCTTATCCTTGTATACGAATTTTTTTCATTCATATTACCGGATAATTCCAGATTAATGAGCTGGCTTATGTTAAGCAAGTGAATGCCTTGTGCATCCAAACATTCTTTACTTCGTTTCAAAAATTGTTTTCTAGTCATCCCAAACATTACATTGAACTCTCCATTACCTTGATAACAATCATTAATTTATATGAAACTTGAAGATTAATTTTGTATGCATTAAAAAACTAATTATTTTGTTCTCAAATTTCTAATTCTTAAATTATCAAAACTGTGATAAAAAATGTCAGATTATTAATATTTCGATCAAAACCTTTAAAAAAACAGAAAATATAAAATAATATCAATATTTTTTGAAGTTTTGTAAGTGAAGAAATTCAAATTATTAAAACTATTATAGGTCGATGTTCATTGAACCGAATATGAGTTTAAGCGTTTCATTTGCATCAAGTGGAGGGAGTTATTTATAAAAAAATATTTAGTTAGTTTACTCTTAATATTTGGATTAACAGTGAGTTTGAGTGTATTAAGTGTTTCAGCAGCAAATGTAAATTCTAATTCTACCAGCTCAAGCATTAACACACTTTCAAACAATAATATTTCGCATACAGTTTCTACCAGTAAAACAACTGTTTCAGCGGCTAAAACAACAGTTTCAACAACCAAAGTCAAAACCATTAGGGTTTTGATATACAGTGGGAGTGGATCTATTAATAGCTGTGTTTCAGGGGTTATAAATGGATTACACTACTCCAACAGCAAGAATCTTGTACCGGGTTACAAGTTCAGCTGTGGAACAACACGTACCATCAGTTCAAAAACCTTGTCAGGTTACAACGTGCTTGTTATGCCTGGAGGTACCAGTGGTTTGAACTACATTAAAAATGTGGATGGCAATGCCATTAAAAAATTTGTTTCAAGCGGTAATGGATACGTTGGTATCTGTGCAGGTGCCTATTCAGGATCTAAGTATGTTAAGGGCCTTTATTATGGTTGGGGATTGGCACCCCATGTGTACTCCAACCATATAAGTCACGAAGGAAACCTTCTTGTAAAAACCAGCACCACCCTTAGTTCATTGCTGGGACCAAGCAAAACCCTAACCCTTGCACATTACAACGGCCCTGCAATGTACACCCGTGGAGGTAATACCGTCACATTTGCATACTATGCAGACAACAAAACAGGTTACAAGGGACTGAAAGCCATAGTTGGAGATTATTATGGTAGCGGGAGGACCGTTTTAAGCGGACCTCATCCAGAGTTACAACCAACCAACTCAAGTTTACTTGCTAAAATGGTTTTATGGGCAGCTCATGTGAATAAAGTCCAACAAACTTTTGCTGTTACATCTGTCAGCCCTTCAAATGGTGCTGTATATGTTGCAGCCAACAAGAAGATAACAGTAAAGTACACTGAATCAGTAAAATTAGCCAACAGTAACATAAAACTGCAAAGCAGCACAGGAACATCTGTACCCATCACAACAACTGTATCAGGAAACACCCTAACCATATCACATCCCCTGCTTTCAATTGGTGTTAAATACATCTTAACAGTAGCAAGTGGAACAGTGGTTTCATCCTCTGGAAAAACTTTAAACAGTTATTCCAGCAGTTTCACAGTGAGCCCACTCACAATGGCCCAAATGAAAGATGGTATAAGCAGAGTACAAGCATTTCAATCCAAAAATAACAGACTTCCAAACTACGTAAGCTTTGGAACTAAACAGATACCCATAGCAACCTTCAAAGAGATCATAGCAGCCTATGGATTGAAGATATAAAATTCATCCCAATTCAATTTTTTTTAAATCAAAATAGCCTTTCCAAGCCTAATGTTCAATATTTAGGGCCTATAAAAAAAAATGGATGATCGTAAACATAAAAATGTAATTTAAGTGGATTCTAAAGTTTTTGTTTTGTTACACCATATTTCTGGTGATTACAATCACAGATCTCAGGTTGATCTTTAAATAAATGTGAAAACAGTTTGAATACATTACCAATACTTGAAATAATCATTAAACCAACGGATGTAATATTTTGAACTCTAAAAACTGGCTTAAAAGTGCCATCATCACAATGTTATCACTTTCATGTGTCCTTTGTTTTGTGCCATTTTCATCTGCACATATACTCATAATCGGAGATTCTAACAGTGATATTCCAGATGCTTACTCTGAGACTAAGAGCGTTGCGAGTCTTCTTAAATCTAAAGGATATCAAGTTTACGAAGTTTACAGAAATAATGCTACCACCAAAAATATTCTAAAGGGAATGTACGGTGCAGATGCCATTATATATGCCGGTCATGGTGGTTACAAATCAGAAAACTACAATTCAAATGGTGGAAGTGCAAGCCCACCATTCGCCCTCGTGGGTTCAAATGATTTTATATGGGGAATTGGAAATAAAATGAGGGAAGGTTGGAATGGAAAACTGTTCAGTGCTCCAATCAAAGCCAACATCCCAGTTTTAATACTTCAATCCTGTTTTTCTACGGGTTGGGTTGATAACAAGGAAGTTGCAAACCCCACAGCAACTGTTTACAACTTTGCAAAAATGTTCAGAGGAACTGGTGCAAATTACTATGCAACATCATGGATAGGGGCAGATTTTGTTAAAGACCTTATAAATGGAGCTAAAAACTTTAAAGAAGCCAATAAATTGAACTACGATCCAATAACCAAAAGTACGGTATATAAAAACACAACCATTTGGAGAAACACCCATGGTTACTCAGCATTTATAGGAAATTGGTTTGGAACCTTCCCAAAAGCCAGTGAAACCACAAAATACAACGACACTGCTGCAGAAGCCTGGTACAACAGTGATCGATCCAAAAATCCTTTTCAACCAGATTTAACCGTTACCAACGTGATCAATCCTAAAGTTGGATTGATTGGCCACACCCTCAGCACCACAGTTCAGATCAAGAACATTGCAACAGCATCCTCGAGTGGTTTTTATGTGAGTTTCTACTTGAAACACGACCCAACCAACAAACTCATTTACCTGGGTAAATCATTCGTCTCCAGTCTAGCCGGAAACTCTACTAGGTACGTGAAAAAGACAGTGACATTACCATCAAAATTATCATCAGGCAACTACTACATTGCTGCCTACGTAGATTCTGATGAAAACAATGCTGAATCCAATGAAAACAACAATTACAAAAAAAGTAGCAGTACAACACAGATAACCCATCCATTCAAAGATCTCCTGAGTTCCAGTCTGAATGCAAACCTCCTAAACAAAAAATTACTAGTTTCAAACACAGTTAAGAACAGGGGAAACACTAACACAGACAGTTTTTATGTTAATTATTACATTAAAAAGAATGGACAAACAGGATTAGGTACATATCTAGGCCATAAATATTTTGATGGTTTAAGTTCAGGTAAGAGCGTATCCCACAACATTCAGTTTACCTTGAAAAAATCCTACGGCAGTGACTACAAAATTGTATCGTACATTGATCCACAAATAAAAATCAAGGAATCCAACAGAACCAACAACATCCAAATAAGTTCGATTAAGTTAACTCAGTAGGTTCCATACTAACGAGTGCAACCCCATACTAAAATTTTCACTCAAATTAAACTTCTCATTTTTTTTAATACAAAATTTTAAGATTCCTCTATAAATGGACCATCCCATCTACATCTGCCACATCGTAATGTTTGTTAACAATCTTACCTTCAATTAAACAGGAGAATCCCCTAATATTTCTCAATAATTGCAATTGAAACATTCATTTTCTAAGTTATCAGTCCTGTTTAATCCACAGAATTTTAGGTTTTAGACTTTGCAATATTGGGAATATTAGAATATATCCATTTTATCACAGGCACACTAATTCAGGCCAAATTTTACTGTTTAGATCCTAAGATCATAACTTAAAAACAACATAACTTACTAATATAATAACTTAAAAACAGCATAACTTACTAAGATCATAAGTTACTTCACTCATAACTTATTAACTTAATAAATTAATAAATGAATAACTTAATAAAATTATCAAAGTATTTTGAAGTCTCGAATGAAAAAGTTGATTTTGGTAGTCTAGAAAAGACCAGATATTAGCAGTTAAAATAGTAATAATAATATATAAATTAGTATTCATTCATTCCGGGGTCAACCCAAGGACAGTTTTTAGAAAACAATAAAAATAAAAAAAATTGAAGTTGGAATCCATTTATTTAAAATGGAAGTTCCCTGTATTTACCATGTACAATTGCTGTGTTGGTGTTCCAGTTATTTACTACTCCAAAAGAGTTCCTGTAACTTGTTCCATCTGCTTTGTACCATACACCATTCACATATACCAAAGCAATTACATGTCCATACCATGTTCCACTTGAGAACTGAGCAGTTACATGTTCGTACTGAGCAGCAAATCCTGCAGCTCTTTCGAGTGCAACAACTAGATGTGCTGTATCAACACAGTTTGCTGTTCTTGCATTGAGTGTACCAACAGCACCCTTCTGGGTGTTGTAGTAGAATGAATAGGATATATGATCCCTTACCCAGTTGTATATGGCAGTTGCCCTCTGAATAGGGGTGTTTAGTCCCTTGGTTATGGATGCTGCCAAAGTTTTTATCTGTGAATTATCTGACTGGCAATTAGCTGTAGGTAGCAAATAGCTTTTCAGACTTGTTGGAACTACATTTTCCACGTAACCACTTGAAGAACCATTTGTACTGGTTCCTGTGCTAGGTTTGACTGTTGACTTAGCCAACGGCACCAGGGCCACGAAGTTTGGTAATCTAGTGTTGGTTCCATAGAAACTGACAACCTTAGAAAACGCGAAAATAGCAGATTCGTAACGGATCTTTCCAAGTGAACTACTTATTGTAGAAGGAGCCGTTTTATTTTTCAATATATAATTGTAGACAGCAGATGCCTCAGATAAATATTGATTTTTGGTTAAATTTCCTGCTTTAGCTGTTTCGGTGTAGTTTGCTGTAGGAGCTTTAACAGTAATTAATGTAGAACTAGTTTTAGAACCGCTTTTAATCTTCACTATTGCCTGTGAAAGGTAGTAAAGCATCTGCGGCATGGTAATTTTCACGCCAGAAATTGTAACGTAGCTTGGCAATCGTTTGTTGGTGTTGATGAAATTTTTTACACTGGTAGAAGCAGCCACTATGTTTTTAAAACTCAGTGAAGTTGTTTTAGTAGATGAAACAGTTTTCACCGTGCCTGCTGCTGCGTAATTTTTTGTTGTAGTATTTTTTGTTGTTGTTACCTGACTCTTGTTAGTGTTTGTTGTGTTACTAGTTTTAGTTGTGGTGTTTTGGATGTAGTTGTTTGTCACAGACTGACTGGTTTTCTGATCTGTATTGGTTTGACTTGTTGCTGCAGCTGAAATTGCGTCCACATTTAATGGGATGGCAATTGTCAAAAGCAGTAACAAAATAGATATCGATTTTCTATTAATTATACCGCCTCCGGTCATAAAATCAAAGAATATTAGAGATTATATGATCTAACTCATTGTAACTTCAAAATAATATATAAACATTACGATTTAAAATTATAAAAAAAACGATAATAAACGGCTTATAAGGCAAATAAAGTATTTTAATGAGTTATTCCAATCATATGATTAAAAAGCCTTAATAAATCTTATTTTACCCAAATAATTCCATAATAAAACTAATTTAAAAAAATAAAACATAATAATTCATATTCAATAAAGTTGTATTCTGATCCCATGCCATAAAACCTTAAAATCATTCTTTAAACCAAAAAAAGAAATATTTAACCATTTTTTAACAAAAAAGATGAATAATAAACCCTATAAACTCAATAAGGCTGAATAATATGAGTATCCGTTTAAAATGAAAAATTTGATGGAAACCAGCGTATTATGTTTTAAAGTAACCAACAAATTTCTATCCTTATTTAAAATAGTATCAAAAGTACCAACAAAAAAACTGCTGATCTAAACTTGATTTTTTATTAATAAACTAATCTCATCAATTTAATTCTTAATACTTTTGAAAATAAAATTATGGAAAATTTACTGAAAAATTAGTATATGATAAAATCTGGATATGTAAAATGAAAGTACTAAAATAAATCAAAAAAAGGTTTTTAACTATTAATAAGAAACCTGTTTATTTAATTATGAAAAGAATGGTGGATCATGAACTGATCCTCCATACATTGATTAACCCTTAAATCCTAGGATTTTTGGTTGGTTTCTAGCATGTGTTTAAGTTCTTGTATAATCGTGGAGTTATCCTGATATTCCAGGGTGTTTTGACATTCAGGACACACAAAATTGTTTTCTGAAGCTTCCTCAAACAAGTATCTGTGACCGTTGGCCTTGCATATGAAGAACATATTCTCTTCTTCATATTCTAACGACTTTTCGATGTCCTCAGAGTACTTTTCAAATTTCTTGGATATGATCTCTGATATCTTGTCCTCATCAAACTTCCAACTGTAGATGTACCAGTTGGTTTCAGGATCCCTACTCCGCTTATAATTCGCCACACCAGCATCATGGAGTTTGTAAAGTATTTTTCGAACTGTGTTCAAACGAATATCAGTTTCTTCAGCAATTTCCTCATCGAATGTTTTTCCATTCATGATACATTCAATAATAGGCACACTGCTTTCTCCATCATTGGTGATATCCATTAAAATTTCCCTAACTAAAGGATCTTTAAACATTTAGCTATTCCTCCTTTTTCCATAAAATAAACAAAGACTTTGATCCCTTCATTTATTTATTGGCCAAATTTTTTTTTAAGTGGGTAAGAGTAAATTATTTTGGACCGATTTTTCTAAATTAAATGATACGGTATGAAAGAATTTAATTCAAATCCAAACAATGAAATAATAAATCAACCTCAATTTTATCATGAATCAATTACAAAATTCATTAAAAAAATTGAATATATTGTGAAAAAAAAAGAACAACAACCCAATTTTATATAGTAATATATTGTAATCTTTAGCTTATATAGTTTTTCCCATTAATTTTAAGAGTAGTTTGATCAAACTAAAACCAAACCTTACATCTTAAAACCCATATTGCAAAGTTGATAACACCAACTAAATTGTAAGTACAATGGGAAATTTGGTGAAATTTATTTTTTTGTAGGCGTACTTGGTGAAATATTATGAAAAAAAATGTAATTATGGCGTTAATTTTAATGTTAACTCCTTTCATTGTGGCAGGCGAAGTATCTGCAACAGAAATTAACTCTAATTCTAACAATAAAACATTGAAAGCAGACTTAAAGGTTACTAACGTGGTTGTGCATGGTTCCATAGTGAGGGGTTGTAACATAGCTGTTAACAACACGATAACCAACTCAGGCAAGGGTTCCGCCGGAGGTTTCTGGGTAAATTACTACCTTAAAACCACTACAACATCAAACAGCTACCTCCTTGGAAAAAGGTACATCAGCGGCCTTAAAACTGGTTCATCCAACACCCAAAATACCCTGCTTTACATTCCAACAAACATGCCCCTGGGCTCTTATTTACTAATGGCATCTGCAGATGCAACCAACAGCGTTGTTGAATCCAACAAAAGTAACAACAAAGGTTATTCAGCCCCTATAAAAGTCGTTGGTCCAACTTACATAATTTTCGACAAAAATGTTGGTGGAGATGTTCTGAAAAATGCTGAAATAAACAGGTACATTCCAAAGACCAGTTTTGCCATGACCATTTTCAATTTGGAAAAAACTGGATCCGTGATGCTTAAATTTGGAAATGGAAATGGGCCAAAGGTATTGATATCTGCAGGTATTCATGGAAACGAAACCGAAGCAAACATAGCCATAATGAAATATTTGGAGTATATCAAGGATAAATCCCTCAAAGGTACCCTATATGTTATACCATTCGATATTCCCATTGACACGGCAAAAAATACCAGATTTTACCATGGTAAAGACCCAAACAGAATTGCCAACATAGCGGGTTCTCCAGGTTGGAACATAATACAATTCGCACATAAAAACGGTGTAAAGTACCTCCTGGATGTGCACTCCGGGGGAGAAGTAACATCGAAAGGACTTTTAAATGTTAACACTGGCACATCCAAATCCCCGGAAGTTAAGTGGGCCAACTATATCACATCTGTCTCAGGCTGTGTTAGCAGAGTCCAACCACTAGAAACAGGCATGGTGAGAGCTGAAGCATTTAAATATAATATAAGCACCATAACAATGGAAGTTGAAAGAGATACTGCCCCAACAATGGTTTCTGCATTAACGGAATTTAAAATGATTAAAGCAGCCATGAAATTTTTCAAGTTCCCTGTGCCACCCAACAAAAAAAAAAAAAAAAAACTAAAATATCTTCACATTATTTATTTTTAAAATTGTATGTTCCATTCACTGAAAATTTCCTTGGTGATGCTGTCCATTTCATCAGAATTCATTCGTTTTTTTGTCCAAAACTTCCATTTTGAATGTTCATTTTCATGTTCAATAATATGAAGTGCTTCGTGTACCACATCAAAAAATATGTTGTTATCATCGATCAACCCATTGGAAAGATTTTCATGGCGTGTTCTCCTCAAAAGGATCAAGTAATCCTGATCTATGTTGGTGGTGATCAAGTTGTGTAGAAAGGAAACATCCTTGTTTGTTGCATCATTTTCAGATAGAATTTGTAGCGCATTATGAACTGGTTCCAATGTGTTGTAAACCTTGTTTACATGTATTAACGATGCCAAAATATCTTCTTCACTCTGATAAAAAAATTCACCATACTCCTTGGTTACCATGTCCAGGTACATGTTTTTGTACCTGTTAAATCCAAACTGCTTCTCCTGTGTTATTACGTAGTAGAAGCTTCGAACAATATCACATTCATAGTTAAAAACATCAAATTCCCGGTCGGACAAGAACATTATCTTGTAGTTCGGTACAGCCACTTGAAATTTATCAAGCACGTACTCTACCATATCACTGTAAACATCAAAATATAGATCTTCCACTCACAAACCCTCCCCCAATATACTAATGGAGAACCTGGTAATAGGTTTGTGCGTTATTTCAAAAAAACCTTACTATTTAAAAAAAAAGGAATAAAAAATATGGATTGGTTTTAGAAGGCGTCACCTCCACCTCCACCACCAAATCCTCCTCCAATATCACCAACTCCTCCGAAATCTCCACCGTTTGCTGAAGATGCAGATGCTGTGGTCATTCCAGTATCAAATGCCGAGTCCAGAAGCAAGTATCCACCATAGTAATGGAACATGTACAGATCGCTTCCGTTTAGGTCATCTTGTGGTACGTTAAGTTCCATGGCTTTTCGAACTGCATCAGCTGCACCAAGAGCAGTTGCATATACAAGGTACTTGTTCCATATCACTATTGATTCTGGAGGGTACTCTTTCATCAAACTGAAGTCTTGGATATACTTCTTGAAGTTGTGCCACTTTGCATCGTATTCCTCACCGTAGGTTGTCCACTGACCCCCAACCTTCTGGGGTAGAAGTAAGCTGATTATTGCCACAACCCCTAAAACAATTGACAACAACAAAGATGAGTGTGCTGCAGGTATATCGTCCATAACACTGAAGAAGAACACTATTACTGCAACAATAAGTGCTAAAACTCCAAAGAGTTTTAAATACGAGTCTCCCTTCTTGTTGAAGAATTTGTCCAGTTCGTTGTTGTTCAATAATGTGTTTCGAAGGTTGTCCTTCCAGTCTAGGTAGGTGTTTCTAAAGGACCTGGCAGATTCTCGAACACTCAAATTATCTGAAATGGCATCCAAGGATATCAAACCATCATCATCCTCGTATTCTGTCAAGAAGTTTATGACATTCTTTTCAAAACTTTTCAATTCAGATGAATCTTTCTGTGCGTTGTACCTCAAATACATCGAACCTACAAGACCGTATCCTTCATCAGCCAAAGACTTTTCTTCCAGAGGTTCGTTTTCCATTATTAGATACTTTCTGTTTATGAGGTCCATTATGGTTGCCTTGAAACCATCCATATCTGGCTCTCCGATCTTCTTGGAAAATCCAGGTCCACATATGGCATTCACCATTGCAGGAGGATCATCCGTTGGAATGTCCCGTTCATACTCTGCCTGATAATCAATTTTGGGTTCCCTTCCATATCTTAAGTATATAAATACAGGTACAAAGAGTGCCAAGAACATGAGAACAGACAGGAAATAGTATAGGTTAGTTCTGAAATTCAATGAATTCTGGTAATCATTTTGTATCTGCTGCATCTGAGCTAAACCATTTTGATTGAATATGAGTCCATGTGAAGGGGTGGCAGCAAACTGATCCCTTGGAATTGCCATTCTAATCTCATAGTACTGGCCAGATGGAATTGTATCACTCGTGACAGTCAAGGTGTTGCCCTGCCAAGCTGCACTCTTATTGTAGTAGGGAGGGTTTAACCAGTATTGAACTCCCTGGCTGGAACTTGTGTGTATGTTTGCAACAACCTGACCTATGTCAACTTGCCACTTATCAGGTACCAGCATGTAGTGAAGCTCTGCCACATCATTGTAAAACCTCATTACATTAAAGAGATCGTAGGAAATTGTAACAGTTACATTCCCGCCATTAATTGGCTGGGTTTTAGCTGCATCAGAATATAAAAAAACCTTAATATCCTTGGTGGAATTCACATCCAAAACCTGGAAGCTGCTGTAGGCACCATCTGTCGTTACATTAACATTTGTCAGCTGTTGTGAACCGTTTAATGGTATGTACCTGTTAATTCCATGGAAGGTTCCATCGAATGCGTAGTGGATCTTCTCCACAACATGGATGGATCCATCGTTTTGAAGGTAGATATCTTGATTTATGAGTGGAATGGTGTAGCTGTTATCACTCGCAGCAAAGGCTGCTCCGCTGCCAGCCAACATGGACAGTGAAAAAAAAAGAATTATAGAAAGACAAATTTTTTTATCCATTCCATCACCTAAAATTTAACTTCTGGAACAGCTCTTTCGCTTTCAGCCATTTCGAAAAATTCTGCTTCGTT
>JAEZAV010000066.1 GCA_023430285.1 Methanobacteriota archaeon
TAAACAAGTACTTCCTCCAAGCGGTGCCGGACTTGTGAGGTACTTTGAAGACGAAACTAAGGGACCTAAACTTTCTCCTGAACAAGTCGTTATTATGACAGTTGTTCTAGCAGTATTCTGTATTGCACTGAGGTTTACTTACTCTTAATTAAAAAAATTTTTTTATTGAAATCTATATTTTATCGTGTGAACACGAGCACTTTTTCACATAGTTATTGAATTGATTATTGAATTTTAGAATATTTTACGGAGTTAATTAACATGGCTATCCACCCAATAGAGTTTAGATATGGAACAGAAGAGATGAGAGAGATCTGGGAAACAGATAATAAACTTCAAAAAATGCTTGAAGTAGAAGCTGCCCTTGCCGAAGCAGAAGCAGATCTAGATATTATCCCCAAAAATGCAGCTTTAGAAATAAAATCCAAGGCCAGTACTGAATTTGTCACTTCAAAGAGGGTATCAGAAATTGAGGCAGAAACCAACCATGATATAGCCTCAATTGTCAAGGCACTCGCAGAAGTTTGTGATGATGGTGCAGGAGAGTACGTACATTTTGGAGCAACATCAAACGATATCATAGACACTTCCCAGGCACTCTTATTTAAAGAATCTCTTAAAGTCCTAAAAACCAGGCTGACTGAACTCACAAGGATCATACTGAGACTTGCAGATGAAAACAAGACAAACGTATGTATAGGAAGAACCCACGGACAACATGCACTTCCAACCACCTATGGAATGAAATTCGCAATATGGGCAGATGAACTACACAGACAACTCAACAGACTTGATGAGTGTAAAGAAAGACTATGTGTGGGAATGATGACTGGAGCTGTTGGAACTACTGCTGCCCTTGGAAAGGAAGGATTGGACATTCATAAGAAAGTTTCCAAAATTTTAGATCTTAAACCTGTCATGATATCCAGCCAAGTTATTCAAAGGGATGCACATGCAGAGTTCATTATGGACCTTGCAAACATTGCAAGCACCCTTGAAAAGATGGCTTTGGAAGTAAGAAACCTTCAAAGAACAGAGATAAATGAACTGGGCGAAAGTTTTGATCCATCTAAACAGGTTGGATCCAGTACCATGCCACATAAAATGAACCCAATTACAGCTGAAAGAATATGTGGAATTTCAAGGGTTGTGAGGGCGTATGTTGCACCTGCATTGCAGAACAACCCCCTTTGGCACGAAAGGGATCTTACCAACTCATCTTGTGAAAGAATTATTCTTCCAGAATCATGTATGTTAACAGATTACATGATTAAACTCAGCATTCGACTTTTCAGTAACTTGGTTTTCAAGCCTGAAAACATTGAACAAAATCTTAACTTGAGTAATGGATTGATCATGGCAGAACGTGTCATGGCAGAATTAACCAGGAAAGGAATGGGTAAACAAACAGCCTACGCCATTGTTAGAAAGTGTTCGTTGGAAGCTTACGATCTCGAAACTGGTTTAAAGCAAGTTATTGAATCTAATGACGAAATAAAAGCTTACCTGTCAAGTTCTGATATTGAGTTAATTATGGATCCTCACACTTACATAGGATCCTCTGTTGAAATGGTTAACGAGGTGCTGGTGGCATCTAAAAACTGGTTCTAAATATCGAACCATTTCACATTTTCCACCACTTCTTAAAAACATCCCATTAATGGGCAATTACTGATAAATTTTTTTTGAATTATTTTTTTATTTTAAATTGAACTTCCCACTATTTTTTTGATGATTCAATCTTCAAAATAGGTTAATTTAGTTTTTACCGATTTATGCAAAAACATTTAACCAATCCAAATGCAAAAATTATACAATTGGAGGTGTAATAGTGATTGAAATTAAAGATATTAAATCTGTAAAGATCGTGCCTTTCACCCTTATGAATTCGTCTATTACGGCAGTTATAGGATTGATATATGGTATCGTGTTTGCCATAATATTCGGATTAACAGTTGGAAGTTCACTTCCAGGGATCACGGCAGGAATGATAGCTACCATAGTAATAGGGTCCATACTGGCCTTTCCAACTATGATGTTTTTGGTTAGTGTTCTTGAATCGTTTTTAATAGCACTCCTTTACAACAAACTTGTTCCAAGATTAGGAGCCATCCAGTTAGGTTTTGAAGATCTCAAACAGATCCAAACCATCCCTGTAGTTCCCTTTGCATTGATGAGTGCATCAATAGGTGGAATTTTAATCTTCCTAATGATGTTGATGATTGGTCCGGTATTTGCATTTGGAATTCAAAGTGCAGCACTAGCAGGAGCAGCAGGCGTTCCAGTATTGTCAAGCATAGGATCCTTTGGATTCATATGGATGATCATAATGATCGTGGGAATTCCAATTGTAGCATTCGTAGGAATTTTCATTGCCATGGCAATAGTAGCCATAATCTACAATTTGCTGGCCCCTAAAATTGGTGGTGTGGAACTCAACTTCAGCACTCCATCAGGCAAGTTCTTTGAAATTGAATCAGTACCAGTTGTTAAATTTGCACTGATAATAACCCTAGTTTTAACGGTTATTCAACTCATTTTAGGCATTATTGATCTGGTAGTATCCATTGCAATAGGATCTTCAGCTCTTGAAGCATTAATAGGACTCGTAATTAGAGTTGTTACAAGTTTAGTTGTGAGTTTCATTCTCTATGCAGTAATGGCTTACATGTACAACTATTTAAGACCTAAAATTGGTGGAATTAAACTGGAAATTGAGTAATAATAATTTTTACTCAAATTTTTTTTTTGAAATATGTTTTTATAACTTGAAAAATGAACTATTAGCATGGATCCAAAAATCATTAACTGCAGAAAAATTTCTAAGGGCACTACATCTGGAGAAGTCATAATAACCAGGGATTCTTTGAGTTTTCTTGGAGGAGTCAATCCAGATACTGGGGAGATAATCGACTCAAAACACGAGCTCTTTGGTAAAAATATTAAGAACAAGATACTTGTGATGCCCTCAGGTAAAGGATCTACTGTGGGATCTTATGTACTCTATCAAATGTCAAAAAATTCAACAGCACCTTCAGCAGTTGTAGCTATTGAAGGAGAACCTATTATTGCAACAGGAGCCATAATGGCAGGAATTCCTATGGTTGATCGTCCAGAGATTGATATATTTGATTTACTACACGATGGTCAAATTATTGAAGTTAATGCAGATGAAGGTTACTTGAAGATAATCTAATTTAAAAAAAAATATTTAGGTTCAACTTTTAGTTGACCTTAACTTGAACATATTCCTTTTCTCTCATTGAATAACCTATAACTCCGCCCATAGCACCTAAAACTCCACCAAGGATTATTGTTATGAGTGTGAAGAACAATCCTGTGATCAGGGTGATTGTGCCTAGAACTGCCCCTATCTGTGTAAAAACCAGCCCAATTACTGTGCTTAAAACACTGAAGCCTAAAATAAATATGGCACCTATTAGAAGGCCTCCTATCACACCAGACAAAGCACCATCCCCAGCATCTGATGCAGGAGTTCGTTGAGATAATCTTTCTTTTGATAGGTAGGCTGTTAATAAACCTCCAATAACAGGTCCAAG
Organism: Methanobacteriota archaeon; assembly: GCA_023430285.1. Classification (GTDB taxonomy): domain Archaea; phylum Methanobacteriota; class Methanobacteria; order Methanobacteriales; family Methanobacteriaceae; genus Methanobacterium_B. The sequence continues at coordinate 3,561 of JAEZAV010000066.1, forward strand.
GAAGAATAGGGGAAAGAGAACTATGGTCAATATCATGGTTAGCACCACATTGACCAGTGCACCTATTCCAACAGATTTCCAATCAGTCATTTTTTTCACTTTTTTCAATTTCTTCGGTTGATTCTTCTATTTCTCCTTCATATATTCCCATGTGTCCTGTTTTTACACTTATTAGTAACCCTATGATTCCTCCAAGAGCACCAACAATTATGAATCCTCCGATTAACACCAGTGCAGCGTAGATCAATATTCCTGCAACTATCTTTGAAAATCCTGAGTAAGCATACACGAACAGTATGTAAATAACACCGGTGAAAATACCAACTATGATTCCATGAAGTCCAGATTCAATGACTTTTAACTGTTCCTTACCACTTGCTAGGTACGTTGTTATCACTGCACCAACGAAAACTGCAATATAGAAACCAAGCAATCCTAAAACTAAGGACAATAAAGCCAATAGGATTAGCGATACTAAAGTACCTATTAAAACTGATTTTTGACTTATCATATTAAACTCCCTCTAAAACTCTAGTGTATTATGTTTGTACAAATTAAAAACTATTATCAAAATTTTATCCGACTACTTCAGGTTCATCTTTTATTAAGGCCCCTATTATTCCTCCAACAGCCATTACTATCATAACCCCGACAAAACCTGCCAGAATAAATAATGAAGTTATGGATGCTGCAGCAAAACCTATTATTCCTAAAATTAATGTTCCAAATATAAGAAGGAGCAAAGAAACTACTATGGCTCCAAATATGCCTGCGAGAGCTCCGTTGGTCGCACCGTTCATGGCATCTCCACCAACCATGTATCCCACAGCCATCCCGGCAAGAAGTAATCCAAGTATTCCGCCCCATATTGGCACTATTACAGCAAATATACCCCCTAAAATTATTGAAAGGATAAATCCTAGTATTACAGCTCCCCAGTTAATCATATGTTTCCTCCGTTACGATTCGATTTAGTATAAATATAATTGATTGG
>JAEZAV010000184.1 GCA_023430285.1 Methanobacteriota archaeon
GAAGAAGGGTCACAGGTTGGAGATCTATAGTTCAAGACCTTAAAAATGCAGGTGCCATATACATTGATAGTGAGGTAGTGGTGGATGAGAACCTTATTTCAAGCAGAGGGCCAAAGGACATTCCTGCATTCATAGAAACTGCTTTAAACGTTCTTAAATCGTATAACTAAATTATTAACCCATTACTGTTTTTCTAATATTTTTCATTTGTTATTAATTCTCATTTATTTTAGTATAACTATCCCTATGTTGACTATAGATGTACCATAGCAAGATGAAAAATTAGTTATACTTTCATGTCCATATCTTTATGTGGTAGATTGATTAAGGCTGTTTAAAGGTGAAATGAAGATCATGAAACAAAACTTAAGCTCGGATTTTCAGGAAAGAGCCAAGAAAAACAACGATGTGGGGGAAAAGCAACAAATTTCAATGCCCTACAACATAGAATTGCTTTCTATTTTAAAAGATGCTGTGATAATCACAGACGAAAATTTCAAAATATCCTACTGGAACCCAGCTGCAGAAGAGATATACGGATGGAAATCCTCTGAAGTTCTGGGAAAAACTGCAAAAACAGTTTTAAGAACCAAATTCATTGGAAATGACCAACCAAACACTTCTAAAATGTTGAGTGAAAAGGGATCCTACGAAAATGAATTTCTTCAGTTTACCAAAAAAAACTTCCCGCTTTACATAAGCTCTAAAATTGTCACTATTACAGATGGCAACGGTGTTGTGAATGGCCATATATCCATTAATAGAGATATGACAGCTACTAAAAACACTGAAAAGAAACTCAAGCGGAGTTACAACATTTTAAATTCAATAGTTGAAAACACCAACGATGCAATCTATCTGAAAAATTTAAGTGGCAATTATATCATGGTTAATACTGCTACATCCGAAATAATGGGAAAACCCATATCAGAGATTATTGGAAAAAATGATTGGGATTTGTACCATGTGGAAGATGCAGAAGTCATAACCACGGAAGATAAGGAAATAATTGAAAATGTTGAAACCTTGACCTATGAAGAAAGTTTGTACTCTGAAAGGGAAGGTGAAATTCGAAATTATATAACGACCAAAGGTCCATATATGGGTTTTGATGATTCTATTTTAGGTATTTTTGGCATAGGTCGAGATATAACTCATTTAAAGGGCGTTGAAGAAAAGATACTTAAAAGTGAACAAAAGCACAGAAGACTGTTTGAAACCATGATTCAAGGAGTTGTTTATCAGAATTCTTCTGGTAGAATCACTTCTATGAACCCAGCAGCTGAAAAAATATTGGGGTACAGTTTAGCAGAAATTCAAGGACGAAAACCACAGGATATTGTACAAGAATCTATACATGAGGATGGATCAGAATTTTTACCCGAAGAATTTCCTTCTTTTTTGGCTTTAAGTACGGGTAAAGAAATTGAAGATGTTATTATGGGACTTAAAATTCCCAGTGGTTACAGATGGTTGAGTGTACATGCAGTACCTCTCTTAGGAGATGATGATAAGCCTTTCCAAGTTTATACCACATTTAATGATGTAACAGATAAAATTATTGCTCAAAACGAGCTAAAAAAAAGTGAAAAAAGGTATAGATCTCTTTTTAATAAGATGACTGAGGGATTTGCACTCCATGAAATTGTTTGCGATTCTAATGGTGATCCTGTAGACTACATATTTTTAGACATCAATCCCGCATTTGAAGAGTTGACAGGCCTTAGAAGGGAAGATGTAATTGGAAGGCGTGAATCAGAAGTTATTCCTGAGGATACTGTTGACTGGGTTAAAATTTATGGTGAAGTAGCGTTGGAAGGTGTTTCAATTCACTTTGACGAATATTCCAGTGCATTAAACAGACATTATGATGTTCTTGCATTTTCGCCTGGAAAGAATCAATTTGCTGTTATATTTAATGACATATCACAACGGGTGAGGATAGAAAATGAGTTAAAAGAAACACTTAGACAGTTGAAACTCACAAATTCAGAACTTAAGCAGTTCGCTTACATAGCATCCCATGATCTCAAAGAACCTCTTAGGGTGATTACCAGTTTTTTACAGCTGCTCCAACGGAGGTATAAAGATCAATTGGATGAAGATGCAGATGAATTCATTAATTTTGCTGTTGATGGAGCAATACATTTGCATGAACTCATCGATGATTTGCTTGAATACTCTAAGATCAACACAAGATCAGATGAATTTACATGTGTTGATTTTGAAGATGTTTTGAATATTGTTGAAACTAATTTAGATATTTTAATAAAGGAAAACGACGCAGTTATAACCAGTGGAAAACTTCCTAAAATCAGGGCAGACAAAACCCAAATGATACAGTTGTTTCAAAACCTTATCAACAATTCTATCAAGTACCAAAGTGTAAAAAGCCCCGAAATTCACATTTCAGCCATAAATGATGGTGATAAATGGATTTTTTCTGTGGAAGATAATGGTATTGGAATACCTTCTAAGTACAGTAAGCAAATTTTTAAAAT
>JAEZAV010000185.1 GCA_023430285.1 Methanobacteriota archaeon
CCAATTCCATTATCACATACACTAAACAGGTATTGCTCCTCTTCTTCAGAGTAAGCTATGGTGATGTTCGGTTTAACATCCCTCCTATATTTAATGGCGTTGCCTATCAGGTTTTGAAATAGCTGTGTCATGAGTTCTTCATTTGCATGGATCTTAGGCAGTGCCCCATGAACAACTGTTGCATCGTTGTTTTCGATGAGTGGGCTTAGATTTGAGATGGTATTTTTCACCACTATTTCACAGTCAAGGTATTTGAAATCCCTCTCATTTCCAACCCTTGAAAACTGGAGCAGGTCATTTATCATCATATCCATTCTCTGCGCTCCTTCCACAGCAAAGTCTATGAAGTCGTTGGCATCTTGATCCAAGCTGTTGTAGTATCTGCTTTTGAGCAGCTGTAAAAAGCTTATGATCATCCTCAAGGGTTCTTTAAGATCATGGGACGATACGTAGGCAAATCTTTCAAGTTCCTGATTAGACATTTTCAGTTCCTTTATCAGCTGTTTCAACCTGTACTCAACTTCTTCATTATCTTCCATCTTGAGGTCCAGAATTTGTCTGATTGAATCAAGTTTATCTGTTCTCTTTAGAAACAACCTTTCCATCTGTTTTTGCCGGGTTATGTCCTCAACCATCACCAGAATTTTTACCAACCTGTTGTTCTGGTCTTTGATTGCAGACACATTAACATTCGCCCACAATAGTTCCCCATCAATACGGATGTACCTCTTTTCAAGGGTGTAATCATCTATCATGCCTGCAACCAGCTGTTTTCGGAGTTCCATGTCCATGTCCAGATCATCTGGATGGGTGTCTTCAGTGAACCTTCGGGACAAAAGCTCTTCCTTAGAGTATCCTAACATGTTGCAAAGGGCGTTGTTTATTGTTAGTGTGGTGTAATCTAGGGCCATTATACATGCCCCCAATGGAGATTGTTCAAATATGAGCCTAAAAAGCTCTTCACTATCCCTTAATTTTACCATGGCCCTGTTTTGATCGGTTCTGTCATGTACTATGGAGTATAGAAGTTTTTCTCCCTGGTAATCTATCATGCCGCTGTAAACATCCACGTCACATATGCGCCCATCAGCCAAACGATGCTGGAATATGAAATGGTTCTTGTTTTTGTTCTCTGCCTGCATCATCTGTTCATCAATAATTTCTGGATCAAGTACATTTATATCATGAATGCTCATCTGAACCAGTTCTTCTCGATTGTAACCATAAAAATCGACTGCTGCTGGATTGGCATCAATAATGTTCCCTGTTTTTGGATTTAATATCAACATTACAGTGTGATCGTTTCGAAAAAGTCCCTGATAATCCATAGCCTTGACTTGCGATTTTTCATTCATTTATAAACCTCTAAATCCCATTTTTCAAAAAAAGCATTTGTGATTTCTGCAGTTCAATATATTATGTACACGGGAATTTATAATGGTGTTGTTTATGAAGTGGGTGTAAAGTTGAAAAAAATTTTAGAATTTGATAAATTTAATAAAAATAAGTAGTTGGGGGTCTAAATCCAAGCCACCCCCTCAAGTAACAGAATTTTTCTTTTGATCCAAGTTTGAATAACTCAGGCTGATCTCCAAAGTCCGTGGACTGTGCAGTATTCCTTTGCAAAGAGATTGGTTGTGTCGTCTATTTTAAATTCTGCTTCTGGTGCTTCTCCAGGTTTCAGGAAGGCTCTTTGTGTTTCGTTGTCTGTTATGATCTCTATCCATGCTATGTAGTGATCCTCTTCCATTGGGTGTGGTATGCTTCCTACTTTGACCTTGACACCGCCGTCTATTTTTTCAATCACTGGCACGTGTTTTTCAGCCCCAACATCCTTGGCTTTGTCGCTCAGGAGCTCCATTTCTGTTCCACAACATGATGGTGTTCCTCCACCAATGTTGATAAGTTCAAACATGTTTCCACAAGTATTGCATCTGTATATTTGTCCTCTTTCCATATTATCAGTACTCCTCACATAATATTTCATAGTATTTTGGTGGGTGATCGCATGCTGGACATTTATCTGGTGGTGTGAGTCCAGTGTGTACGTATCCACATTTTGAGCATAGCCATTCCTTTTGAGTGTCCTTTTTAAGTACAGTTCCCTCTTCAACAACGTTCAGTAATTGTTTGTACCTGGTTTCATGATGTTCTTCAGCACGCCCAATTGCTCGAAGCCTCACTGCCACATCATCAAGTCCCTCTTCTTCTGCAACATCTGCAAATTCAGGGTACATTTCAGAGTTTTCGTAATGTTCTCCAGCAATTGCAGATATGATATTTTCAGGTGTGCTTGCCATTATCAGCGGAGCATCTGCCTCAACAGATATTTCTTCAACATCTCCAAACTCCTTTTTGAGGTCTTGAATCATACGAAACAGCCATTTAGCATGTTCTCTTTCGTTATCTGCTGTTGTGAGGAATATATCTGCTATCTGTACGTAGCCCTCATTTTTAGCAATTTTTGAATACAGGGTATATCTGTTTCTTGCTTGGCTTTCGCCAATAAATGCCTTGGTTAAATTCTCCAAAGTTTTTTTCATTTTAACACCAGACTATA
>JAEZAV010000007.1 GCA_023430285.1 Methanobacteriota archaeon
GCATTTCCTGAAAAAACCAATGTACACTTTGTAAGTGTAATAAACAGGAATGAAATAGAAATGATCACATGGGAACGGGGTGCTGGTTTCACACTCGCATGTGGTACAGGTGCTACAGCATCTGTTATGGCAGGTTACAAGTTAGGAAAACTCGATGAAGAAGTTGAAGTGCATCTTCCTGGAGGCGAATTATTAATAATTGTTTATGAAATGGGAGAAGAAACCACCCTATTTATGGAAGGAGAAGCAGTTCTAGTTTTTGATGGTGTAATGGAACTTCAAATTTAATCTTCCTTTCTATTTCCCTTCCAAATTGGGTTTTTTGGGCTGAGTTATAACCAATTTGGATCGGTTTTGTTTTAAACCGAGATTAGTTTCCAAAAACTTCCTGAAATTTTGGGGAGGGTAAGATCTGTAGAAACTAACCAGGGAAATTAACATTTCTGAGGTCTACTACTATATTGTTCCCCCGATCATTAATACTTTTAGATCAGTATGTAATAATTTACTATTTTTAGAAAATCTAAGCTATGAATCTGATTTACAATAAAAAAAAGATAGTAAAATAATCTTAATATAGGTTCATTATTTGGTGTTGAAAATACATTCCCTTCTTAATTTGAGGAGCTCTTTCTTTTTATTTTTAAGGTCATCTACTTCCTCAAGTATATCTGGTAACTTGGTCTGTATGCATTCAACCGCATCGTCGCTGTGTATCCATTCACAATCTTCACAGCTCCAAACTCCCTTATCTTTTATCCATTTTCCACCAGTTGATCCCTCACCACAGGGATAGAATGGACAGTAGCAGAACATACAATTCTGTGGATGGGAATGACACGGATAGTATTCACAGGATCTATTAGGTCCGTTATTCACTTCACCTTCGAGGTAATTTTCGTAGAATTCCCTTGAAAGCGGATGTATTGAGCTTGAAACCTTGTATCCCCTAGGAGTTACCATGTAACCTTCTTCAACATAGGTCATGGAATTACCAATTATTATGGTTGTTGACATGTTGATGTCTGAATCTGGAAGATCTTTCAAGGTTGTTATGGTTATATTGACACCAGTTTCCAGGGATTTCACAATACCAACAGGCGTATCTGGATTTCGGGTTTCTAATAAAATTTTGACAGATTCTTTAAAGGGTTTGGTTCGTGTTTTACTCAGCGGATTGTAGATAGCAATAACAAAATCAGCCTCTGAAGCTGCCTTTATCTTTCTTTTAATTTCTGATAAAGGTGTTAAAATATCACTGAAGCTTATCACGGCAAAATCATGAAGGGGTGCTCCCAATTTCCCAGCAGCAAAATTTGCAGCTGAAACTCCCGGTACAACTTCCACTTCAACACCACTGAATTTACCAATGATTTGAAAAATAACATTTCCCATTCCAAAAACTCCGGGATCTCCAGAGCTGATTAGGGCCACTCGTTTTCCTTCCTTTGATTTAGCAATTGCAAGTTCTGCCCTTTTAATTTCATCCCCCATGCCCTTTAGAATGACTTCTTTACCTTCAGTCAAATCTTGAATATTTTTGATGTAGGATTTGTAAGTTATTATCACATCTGCAGCCTTTATAGCATTCATGGCCTTGATGGTTATGTCTTCACGGGAAGGACCTATTCCTATCACACTGATCATTGAATTCACCTTCTTAGATTTGAAAAAATTAAATATAATTTTTAAAATAGTAAAAAATCAAAATAAATTGATTTTTTGATGTAATTTAAGTTGAATTTGCATTAACATTTCCGTAAAGTTTACGTGACGAAGTGATCTTTATGGTGTCAACGTCAATTACAAGTTCACCGTCTGATAACTTTGCATTTGCAGTTGCTGTTATACTAAATGTTTCATTGGCAGTTATTGTAATTACAGAACTGTTTGAACCTGAAATCGAATCTTTGTAACCTATAGCTGTTATGTTAACAGGAAATGTTGAAGCCTTTGTAGTTGAAGATACTTGAGCAGATATGGACTGCAAGTTTATCCCATCTAATCCAGAACTACTTTGCAGTGCTGTAGCAACATCAGCTAAATTACTAACAGGTTTAGTTGTAGGATTGGTTATTATACTAGAGCTTGAACCGAAATTGAATAAAGATGTTACCTCTTCGATCTGCATTCCTATCAGCTTACCAACATCTGGAGGTTGGGAAGTTACAATGGTGTAGGAACTGATCAACCCTGCTTCAAAGAACACAGCTATGAATGCTACGATCAATATGATTTTCAATAATCTGGACAAATGTACCACCTTCAAAAAATTTCGATCTACTATTGGATTAACTATTATAATTAGGATTATAAATATAGTTTTAATAATGTTATTTGTAGTTGTGTATAAAAATATTTGATAATGGGATCCTAATGAAAGAAGATATACTTTTGAAATTTACAAATGCAGAACTTCTAATAGATGACTCTGCCTATGAAAAAATTATTCAACAAGAAAATTCCGTTCAGGTTGCAGATTCCCTGATAAAAGATATATCCAGTTCAAATCAAGATTTTTTTGTTTTAACTGAATCTGTGGTGGATAATTTTCTTCAACAATATTTGTCTAACTACCAGGCCCCTGAGTCAAAACTAAAATCTGATTTAGAAACCAGCTATGAAACTCAAAATGAAACTGTGAAAATGCCACAGAGCAAACTAATGGATATTCCACTTGATTTTCATGTATTAAAAGATGCCAGTAAAAAATCATACACCAACGGAGAAATAAAGGACTTCACAGCCTATTTCAACAGCCGTTTCCAAAAGCTCAAGGCCATGCTAACAAAAAAACCAGGGTTAAGGGAAAGTGCCCCAATAAAAGAAGCAGGAAACCGTGATGGGGTTGTAAATGTGGTTGGTATGGTGAATGACATTAGAAACACCAAAAATAACCATAAAATAATGGAAATTGAGGATGAAACTGGAGAAATGACAGTACTCATACACAACGAAAATCATTCCCTCTTTGAACAGGCTGAATCCATTGTCAAAGACGAGGTTATAGGAGTTATTGGGAGTAAGAAGGGAACTTTGGTCATTGCTTCTGAATTAATCCATCCGAGTGTGCCAAGAATTGAAGAAAAAACAATGGATTTTTCAGCCGTATTCATATCCGATATTCATATTGGTAGTTCCACTTTCCAAGAAGAAGCTTTCAACAACTTTGTGAACTGGTTAAATGGTGACTTCGGAGATGACACACAACAAGAAATAGCAAATGATGTGCGTTACCTTGTTGTGGCAGGTGACGTTGTGGATGGAATAGGCATTTACCCACATCAGGAAGAAGAGCTCACCATTAAAAATATATATGAACAGTATGAAGAAGCTGCAAGATTATTGGGACAAATTGATAATGTTAAAATGATAATAGCTCCTGGAAACCACGATGCCTGTCGTTTAGCAGAACCTCAACCTGCTATTCCAGAAAATTATGCTGAAGATCTTTACAAGCTCAAAAACGCAGAATTTGTCAGCAACCCCTCTTTGGTTAGTCTTGATGGATTAAAAACCCTAATATACCATGGTAGAAGTTTTGATGATTTGGCCATGACCATAAACGGACTTTCTCACCAGACTTCAGATTTAATCATGAAAGAGTTAATAGAAAAAAGACATTTAGCTCCAATATATGGGGAAAGAACTCCTTTAGCTTCGGAATATGAGGATCATCTGGTTATCGAAGAAATTCCTGATATATTCCATACAGGACATGTTCATATAAACGCTTACAAGAAACATAAAGGCATACACATGATAAATTCAGGAACGTTCCAATCTCAAACAGAGTTCCAGAAAATATACAACATCATGCCAACATGTGGAGAGGTTCCTGTTCTAAACAGGGGTGTTCTAAAGGTTCTTAAATTTACATAAATTTTTTAGATTATTTTTTTGAGAGTGTTATTCATGGATCATGAAACAGTAGTTAAAAATATGGTTGAAACTTCCCATTTACTCTATAACAAGGGACTTGTTCCGGGTAAGTCAGGAAATATAAGTGTGAAGTACGTAAAAGATGGTTTGAATGTTGTTGCTGTTACCCCCAGTGGATCTTCTTTTAAAACTTTGAAAGAAACAGACATAGTTCTGGTTGATCTCGAGGGAAATATTGTATCAAATACAAATCAGGTTCCAACTTCAGAATTGGAGATGCACCTAAATATCTATAAATTAAGGAATAATGTTGGTGCAGTTGTACATACCCATTCTCCAATAACAACGGGTTTTGCATTTTCTGATGAAAAAATTAGAAGATTTGAAGGTTTTGGCCCTATTGAGGACGAATTCCTTAAAGTTGTGGACTACCATCCGCCTGGAAGTTCTGATCTGGCAAACACTGTTTCAGAAGGTTTGTTAAATCAGGATATTGTTGTGTTAAAAGACCATGGAATGGTAGCAGTTGGTAAAAATTTAGATGAGGCAACTCTCCTTGCAGAATTTGTAGAAGATAGTGCCAAAATTCAATTTGTAAAAAAAATGTTAATGTCTAATTGATTCTAATTCGCTTAAAACGTTCCAAATAAGTGTCCTTGCATGGATAGGGATATTTGGATCGTTACTGATTTCATCCAATATTGAAATTACAGTACTAGCCCTTACTGTTGGTTCATCATCATCTTTAGATAGTAATTCCTTTGATTCTTCTGCAGCTCTTCTAATATTTCTAGGAACACTAGTATCCTCAGTTATATGTTGTAAAATTTGATTACATCGTTCAAAAGCATCTTGACTCATAATTCTGCCTCCATTTAAATTAAATGTTAAAATTTTGAATTAAATATTTAATATTAAAGAGTTATATCCATGTGTTTTTATATCTTCTGATTAAAAAGGTTTTGGTTGATAAAAATTTTTGAAAGATTCAGTTGGAGGACAGTGCAATTGCAACTGTAACTCCCTCGTATGAAGTTTTTCTCAATATGAGTCTGGAGTTTTTTCCGGCTTCAATGAGAGATGATGGTTCACATACTCCACCTATTCCAAATTTAGACTTTACAAATTCCGAATCGTTCGTGTCGGGGTTGGTGAAGTTTTTCAATTCAGATTCAGATATTATTTTTAAAGGTTTATTAAGGGTTTTAGCTGCTTCTAAAATTCCACGCTCATTTTTTTTCATTTCACCTGTTGCAAACATATTTATTCGTTCTATAGGTATATCTAAATTTGCTATTGCCAAATAAATTGCCTTAAGTACCTTTTCAGTGCTTATATTCCTTCTTGATCCCAGTCCTAGAACAACTTTTTTTTCTATTAGTTCCATATCTGCAGTTCCATTGGAAACCAATAGTTTCTGGGAATGTTTATTTCCTTGTTCGTAGGAATCTGAAATTTCAGTATCATTCCATAAATATTCATAGTTAGAATTGTAATCTATCCATACTTCTTGATTGTTTATAAGAGATGAATTGATTGATTTTATGTTGGATACTGGAATCAGTTCAAAATGGTACTTGTTTGCAAGACAATCAACACCAAATTTGCGGTTTAAGTCTGTTGAAGTGGTTATCACTGGATCTGATCCCATGAGATCAGCTATTTTGTGTGTTAATTTGTTTGCACCACCCAAATGTCCGGATAATAAACTGATAACATGTTTCCCTTTTTCGTCAAGGATAAGAACAGCAGGATCGTTTTCCTTGGTTTTTATGAGTGGGCAGATATTTCTAACCATTATTCCAGTGGCCATTATTCCTATGATACAATCAAATTTGTTGAAAGAATTAATTAGAGTCTTTTTAACGTTTTTATGGAACATTTGAACTTTGATTATTGTGTTGTCAGTGAGTAGTTTATTTTGTAACGATTCCCCCAAAATTTTCCCGTTTTCTGTTACTGTTATAATTGCAATTTTCATTTTTGAAAACCCATAAAATTTTTTTATGCTTTTATTTTAGATCCAATTCATGATAACAATTGTCAATGCCATGTAACATATTACTGAAATTATCAAAAATATCAGTACAGTTAATTTCGTTAAAAGAATGGTTTTTGAAATGGTTTCTGTGGTTAAAGGATGTATCGGTTCTCCTAATTGATAAACTCCCTTTTTTTCCAGTTTTATTCCTAATGCTCCAGCTGCAGCTGCCATGGTGTAGCCAGAATTGGGACTGGGAGTTTTTCTTGCATCCTTTACCATGATCCTGTACGAATTTTTCCAGTCCATTCTTAAGATCCATGCAGCTATAACCATTAGAAATCCTGTAATCCTTGCAGGAACATAATTTAGTACATCATCTAGTTTAGCTGGAAACCAACCTGTTTTTATGTACTGGGGTGTTTTGTAACCCATCATAGCGTCTAAAGTATTCACAACCCTGTAAAATACAGCTCCTAAAATTCCAAATATGAAAGTGTATATGAGGGGTGCGGTTATGGAATCAGTTATATTTTCCGTTAAAGTTTCGATGGCTGCAGATATTATGTCAGATTCTTCAAGATCAGAAGTTTCTCTGCTTACCAAATATGAAATTGAATGTTTAGCTTTTTCAAGATCTTCATTCAAATCTTCTTCTATTTTTTTCACAGAAGTGATGAGTGATCTGATGGCAAAGGTGGTTGACAATAAAACTGCAGCAACCAATAGATAGATGTAATAATTAAACTTAGACAGGTCTAATATGGAATAAGTGATTATTATGGGAATAATTAAGGTTACTATGGTGATGATAAAACCTGTGAACTTGGTGTTGTGACTATTTAAAGATTTTATTAGGTAATTTATTAATTTACCAACAAGCACAACAGGGTGGATTCTTGATGGTAACTCACCAAACAGGATATCGATCAGCACAGCTGCCAAAATTATTATTATCAAATTCATTAATGGGCTCCAAAAAAATTTATCAAAATATTGAATTTAAATCTATTTTAAAGTCTAATTTCAAGTTATTATGAATTTACGGGAATTTTTAATATAATAAATTAAATTGTTCTTTATGATATGTTTAAGTTTTGATGGATTAACTTTTGTAGATTGTTTCAGTGAATTATGAATGATCTTGGTTACTTATGGGGTTTTTTGTATGATCATATTTGAGGATGAGAGATGCATTTCAAGTGTAAAATAAATTTTTTCAAAAAAAATTTGAGACAGTTTAATTTGATTGGTAATTCTTCATTTTATCGTGTATTTTATGACAGTAAGAGATCAATTTCAAGTGTAAAAATAAATGTGAAAACCGTTGTCAAGAATTGTTATTAAAAAAATCAAATTTTAAAGGTATGTTGCAAGTGTAAAAATTTATTTTTTTGAACATTTGCATTAGTTTTATTAAGATTACTAAATTAAAATAGGGTAAAATTTTGATGTTCCTTACTAAAAAATAGGTAATTTAATTGAAAATGTAGATTTTGTTATTAATTACTTTAATCTGTGTTAAAAAAAATTTTTTGGATTATTTTTTTGTTGGATCCTAACTTCTTTTTTTATATTTATTTTATTTTTAATTTTATATTTATTTTTAAAAAAATTTTATACTGATATTTTAATAATTTTTTTAATATATAAATTTAATTATTATTATTTTTAAATTATTTAATATATGTTTAGTAAACTCTACTAAGAAAGAGCAAAAAGAGTAGAATAGAAGTATTATAGCTTAAAGAGAAATACTTAAGTTAGAAAAGCTTTTAATTAGAAATTAGAAACTCATTAAACATTACTAAATTTTTTAGCTTAAATTCTTTAAATTTCATTAAAATTTTTAAATATTTTCAGCAACAAAACATTTATCAAAATATATTATTTCTCCAAGAATCACAATACAAATTTTATTATTTTTTTAACATTTAATAATAACAAAACTATAATACTCACTGAATACTGAATGATATTTACACTTGAAATGTACCTTTCACCCTGAAATTTTTGGATTTGAAAGGTTTGTTTACAGTTGAAATGCACCTCTCGGATCTCATAACCAATATTGGTGATGTTTTTTACACTTGAAATGTACCTCTCAATGGGTTGGATGCTGTAAATTATAATTTTTTACAGTGGAAATGCACCCCTGTTTTACCATGAGTTACATGTCAAGTAACTTAAATTTCCCTGAAAAGTTCAATTTAATATTACGATAATCAGGATGGTTTATTTATAAAAACTGTGAATATCTGGATTGCAAAATTATATAATTTTTAACTTTAAATAACAATTATTTAGGAATGAGTGGTACTGATGAATATATTTGAAGAGTTAGGCGAAAAAAAGAGTGTTTTTAAATGCAAAAAGTTTTTAGATCACAGATTTCTGCCTGAAAAATTACCTCATCGAGAGGAACAGATAAAATCTGTTGCAAAATACTGGATAGAAGCATTAAATAGTGTGACTCCTCCTGATGTGACAATATACGGTAAAACTGGAACTGGTAAAACTGCGGTTTCCAAATTTGCTCGAAAACAGCTCGAACAAATTGCTAAAGAAAAGAAAGTTAATGTTAGGGTGGAGTACATAAGATGCACAGATTATACAACTGAGTATCAAGTAATTGCCAGATTATGTCAACAGATGGGTAGGGATGTTCCCTACAGAGGCTGGACCAAAGCAGAGGTTGTACATGCTTTCCGTGATCTTTTTAAGAAGAACGTTTTTGGAAAAGATCTTATTTTAATAATTATTTTAGATGAAATTGATATTCTGCTTAAAAATGATGGTGATGGACTTCTTTATACTTTAACAAGGACTGATAATGTATCTATAGCATCAATAAGTAACTTCGTTGATTTTAAACAGTTTATTAAACCAAGGGTAAGAAGCAGTCTTCGTGACAGGGAAATTGTATTCCCCCCATACAATGCTCAACAACTTGTAGACATCCTAAAAGAAAGATCTGAAATGTCTTTCAAGGATGATGTTTTAAACAATGATGTGATCCCGCTTTGTGCTGCACTTGCAGCTAAAGAAGAAGGAGACGCAAGGTATGCGTTGGATCTGCTCCGAACTTCAGGTGAATTGGCCGATGAAAAGGGTTCAGAAACAGTTTATGAAAATTATGTTCGAGAAGCTAAAGACTACATTGAACACAACAAGGTTACTGATATTGTAATGACACTTCCAAGTCAGCAACAAAAGGTATTGGAATCAATACTTTACTTGACAAAAGAAAAGGAAGAAATTACATCAGGTAGGCTCTACGAAGTTTATAAACAATTTTCCAAGGGAGATTCTGTTTCGTACAGAAGGATATTTGATTTTATTAACGAACTGGAAATGTTGGGTTTAATATCAACAAAGACCATATCTCGAGGAAGGGGAAAAGGAAGAACCAATATAATTGACTTACAGTGTGAGATGGGTCTTTTGGAAGATGCAATTTGGAATGGTTAATCATTCCATTATTTTTTTTTAAAAATAAAATTTATTTATTCGTAACTCTCGATTATTGACTTTAGGAGAGCCATACGTACTGGCACACCATAAAAGGCTTGTTCAAAATATTTTGCATGTTTAGTGTCATCCAAGTCGTAGGATATTTCATCGATCCTTGGAAGAGGATGCATGACTATGAGATCTGTGTCTTCAACCAGTTTTTTATCGATCATGTAGGCACCTTTGATCCTTGAAAATTCTTCGGGATCAGGGAATCTTTCCTTTTGTATTCTTGTGACATAAAAGATATCAGAATCTTCTAGAACACTGTGAACATCATCTGTTTGTTGAACTGATACACCTGCCTTATTTAGATCGTGAACTATTCCTTCCGGCATTTTAAGTTCTGGAGGGGAAACAAAGCTCATTTTAACATCAAACATTGCAAGAGCGTATGCAAGGGAATGAACAGTTCTTCCGTATTTTAGGTCTCCTATTAAAGCAACATGGAGATCGTCGATCTTTCCAAATATTTTTTTCATGGTGTAAAGGTCTAGAAGGGTTTGAGTGGGGTGTTGGCCTGCACCATCTCCAGCATTGATAACTGGAACATCAACTATTCCACTGGCAAATCTAGCAGCACCTTCCATATTATGTCTAATAACTATGGCGTCGGAATATTCTCCAACAATCTTTACAGTATCTGTTAAATTTTCTCCTTTGGTTGCTGAACTAACATTTGCCTCTGCAAATCCTATTGTACTCCCACCAAGTCTTTTCATAGATGCTTCAAACGACAATCTTGTTCTTGTACTTGGCTCGTAAAACAGCATCCCTAACAACTTTCCAGAAAGTACGTTGGAAGTTTTTCTAGATCTGGCTATGGGTTCCATTTTATCAGAAAGTCTTAAGATATATTCAATATCATCTTTACTGAAATCGCTAATGGAAATTATATTCTTTTGATTAAAGACCATTGAAACACCACTAAAAAATTCTATCAACTTTTACTAAATTAAATTTGCAACCATAAAATGTTTAGTTGTTGTATTTACATTCAATTTATTATTTCTATTTAAATTTTCCTTCCAAAACTCAAGTAGCCAGTGTGCCCAGCCATTCGTGTTTTTGGTCTAGTTCCTTTATTTGTGACTTCTATACCTCTAAATATACATTCAAAACTCTCAACTTCTTTGAATCCAACCTTTTTTAGTACCCTCTGAAGTATTTGAATCTGTTCAATGAACGGGGTGTAGGTTGCTATGTATCCGCCATGTTTAAGGGCTTCCATAGCTTCATCTGCTGCATCCCATGGTTTTGGCAGGTCTAAAAATATTAGGTCCAGATCCTTCTCATCTATGCCTTCAGTAACATCTTTACATTTGACCTTAACATTATCCAATTCAAATCCTTTAACATTACGTTCTGCAATTTCTGCAAAGTCTTCTCTAATCTCATAGGAAAAAACTTCCCCCTGGTCTCCTACAATATTTCCGAAATGCATTGCAGTTGCTCCAGAACCACTTCCCGCATCTAAAACTCTAAAACCAGAACCAAGGCCAGTTACTGCAGTTATTATTCCGATGTCCTTGGGAAGAATTATTGAACACTTTCTTTCCATGAGTTCAATGTAGTCGTTAATGTTGGGTTTAATTACTTTAAACTCACGTCCAAGGTGAGTTTTTAGTGTATCACCTGATTTTGAGTTTACTATATCTTCCTCTGTAATAAATCCAAAGTCAGTGTGAAATTCTTGGTCTTTGACCATGTATTTTTTTCCTCGTTCATCCATTAATATTCGCAAATAATCACCCGAAATTTTTATCAATATTTTGTAAAATTGTCCAATTACTATTTCAATCGTTAATTACAATGTTAATTTTGATAATTTTATGAATTAAGAATTATTCAAATCAAGTTTAAGATATTTCTCGCTTTTGAGCGTTTTAAATCCGGAATCCACAACCCTTATAATATTTTTGGCAATTTTATCTCCAATACCCTCAACTTTTTTCAGTTCTTCTTCAGAAGCAGTTATTACTCCTCGAACTGTTTTAAATTCTTCTAAAAGTTTTCTAGCAGTTACTGGACCTATATTTGGCAGTGATTCAACTATGAATATCTGTTGCTCCCATGTTGTCAGGGGTTTTTTCTCAGTTCTGATCTGAATATCTGATCTTTCATGGGTTTGTTCCCGTATTGCTATTCTGTTTATCATGGCAGCAGTATCTTCCGGTGATCTAGTTGGTATTATTGGTATTCCAAAGTCAACTGCAATGGATGCTAGTGCTCCTCTAACAGCATTTGGATGTATAAATCCTGAGTAGAATTCAGAACCTTCAATGATAATAACCGGCTTTTTAAAGTTATCCACCAGTTCTTTTGCCTGTTTGTGAAGTCTTTTATCCATTATGGAACTTACAAAATCTGTGTTGGTTTTTCTTTCTATTGCAACATCATCACTTACTTGATAGTCGGCCACTGCAAGACTTTTAACTTTAATATCAACATTAAGTCGTTCTAATTCTCTTAAAACTCTTGAACTACCTTCCCGTGAATCTGCGTATATAACTGGTCGATTTTCATCGGCTGGTTTTTCCGCATCTTCGGAGTTTGTTTTAGTTTTTACAGGTCTAAAATCAGTTAAATCTCTATTAAAATTTTTATTAAGCTGTTTTTTCATCTGCTTTTCCTTGTTAATACTTGACCAGTAATATGATTCGTCTCTTGTTCCTTTTGTTATTAAAATGAACATTCTACCCCTGTTTTTTCGTCCTGTTCTACCTCTCCTTTGTATCATTCGTATTTCTGATGGAACAGGTTCGTAGAGTA
>JAEZAV010000034.1 GCA_023430285.1 Methanobacteriota archaeon
AACATGATGCCCTCCAAATTTAACTGCATTTATCAGGATGGATTCCACAGTTTGAATGCCCTGACCAGCCTCTCCACAAATGACTATAGAAATGTCTCCTTGGAACGAATATTCAGACATGGGCCAATAACCCCCCTTTTAATAAAAATAATTTTCAATGAGATTTTTTTTACACTACACTACTATTGTCTGCATTTCAGATTAAATTTTGTTTTTTTTTTATTGAAAACTAGGAGATTTTTTAAACCTAACAAAACAATCCAACAACCAAGTATGACAAAAACTCATTTTCTTTGAAATTAACTTATAGATCTTTAACTAGATTTAAAGCACTTGCTTCAATTGCTTTTAGCATGTATTCTTTATTTCTCTGTGTAACGCCAATATAATCGAATTTTGTAATATTTGAAGAGTCTAATTTGTTCAGATGATAAAATAATCGTTCCATACTTGTTAAACATGAAAGAGTTCCATTACCACTGCCCCCTGCAGCTGCCACACATATAAATGGTTTTTTCTCTATTTGGTTTGCTTCGTCTCGATTGAAAGACAGGGCTTCACATCTTCTTAATCTGTCGAAGAAGGTTTTGGCTGATTCGCTCATCTCATGGAAATATACCGGTGTAACCACAACGTAACCATCAACTTCGCCCATGGCTTGATGAACTGTTTCGAAATCGTCCTTTAAAATACATTTATTTTCCTCAAGACAGATACCGTAGCCTTGATCACATGCCTTGCACTTAAGAATATTCAAATCGTTCAAGCGCACCATAACTGCTTGGCTGTATCCATTTTCAATTCCCTTTTTAGCAGCTTTAGCACAGCTTTCAGTTAAACCATCTTCATTAGGACTGCTTGTTAAAACCATCACTTTCATGTCCTTTCACCTCTAAAAATTAAGAAATCCCATTCATTTTTCTTATTAACTAAATTGTGCCTGGATAAAATTATAATTATCGGTTAACCAATATTCCAAATTTTGTTTTTGGATACAATATCCTCCACCTTCTAGGGAAAGAATCCAATATTTGTAAATAATGAAATGAACATAAATATAATGAAATAGGATGTGTTAAGGTCGCAAAGTGTTGTATAAATAAATTTATTTAACAGGGGGTTACTTATTTTGTCCAATGAAAATCAGTCAGACTTGGGGGAAGACTACATAAGATTACATAAAGTCATGACCCGAGGTATAGAAGTATCTAAACATTCCATTGATAAGTATTTGAATGAAGAAGCCGTGGATGAGTTGAACAAGGAGGGTTTTACCAACTACATTCAAAGTTTCTCAGCAGTTCTTCATGGCCATCACATGGTGGAAGACCAGAAAATATTTCCCTACTTCCAGGAACAGTTACCTGAAGTACCCTACCCGCATTTAACAAGCGAACACGAAATATTCAACCAAGGGTTGCAGGAAATAAACACAGCAACTAAAGAGTTAACAGCTAAAAATAACGACCTAGAATCATTAAACCACTTAAAATCAGGGTTAAATAAGGTGGACAAGCTATGGGACGCCCACATTCAAATTGAAAACAACCAGCTCTACGGAAAAATAAGAAGCTTGGACATGGATCCAGAAGAGATGAGCAAAATAGGAAATGAATTTAAAGAGTTTTTCCAAGCCCACAGTGGCCCACCATATCTAGTTATACCATTTGTACTCTACAACCTATCTTTAAACGATCGTACAATCATAAGCCAAGCCTTTCCTGATGAAGTCATAAACCAACTGTTGTTTGGGGATTGGAAAGATAAATGGATATCAATGCAGCCATACCTCCTCAAATAATTAACATTACAGCGTACACACGAGAACTATAAAATATAAATCCTCTTTTTTTTTTGTTTTGCAATATGTTTTTATTATTAACCGGTCTAAACTAATTTTACTGAAAGAATTGTAAAGTATTAACTAAAAAAATATGGATAAATTATCAAATGGGGAATTTAAATGAACGTATTAGTTGTTGGGTCGGGTGCTGCAGGTGGAACAGTGGCAAGGGAACTTTCGAAAAATGGAATATCTGTTACCATAATTGAAAAGGGACCAGCAACAAAGGTTAAAAATGCTTACATGGAGTACATAATACAAAATGTGGGCACAGAACTATCTAATACTGTTTGTTTAGGGGGTACTACCCTAGTGACACTAGGGAATGGTGTGAAAGACTGTGCAGATGATTTTAAAGATTTTGGAATAGATTTAAACCCTGAATTTGAAGAGATCGAAAGGGAACTATTTGTTTCTCACCTTCCAGATTCCCATTTCGGTGATGGTACCAAGAAAATAATGGAATCTGCAGAATCAATCGGCTTTGAAGTTGAAAAAATGCCAAAATTCATAGATCCCAATTTATGTAAACCCTGCGGTAAATGTGCACTGGGATGTCCGCAAGATGCAAAATGGACAAGCATGACATTTATTGAAGAAGCAGAAAAATATGGGGCAAAAGTAATTGAAAATACTCCAGTAACAGATATAATTGTATCTGAAGGAAAAGTCAGGGGTGTTAAAAGTTATGAAGAAATATTTGAAGCAGATATTGTGATTCTGGCAGCTGGTGCAATAGAAACGCCCAGATTATTACAGAAAATAGGCATAAATGCAGGTCACAACCTCTTCGTAGATACCTTTGTAACAGTTGGAGGAATTCTGGAAAATATAAAATTCAACACCGAGTTACAGATGAATGCAATAATAAAATTTGATAATTTTATTATAGGACCCCA
>JAEZAV010000038.1 GCA_023430285.1 Methanobacteriota archaeon
GGACTGGAACATGTTTTGAAGGATAAAGATATTTTAAGACTTATCATTAAAAAGTGATCCAGCCAACTCAAAATGGCAGGATTTTTTTTGTAAGAAGAATTTTTATACAATAAAATACAATAGTAAAATGGTGAAAAAATGGAACTGGATGATATAATTGTTTCAAAAGCGATAATTGAAGAATATATGCAAGATTTCCTTGATTACACAGACATGGATGTTGCTATTGGCGGGGGAGGTCCTGCAGGACTTACAGCAGGATATTATCTGGCTAAAGCAGGTTATAAAGTGGCTTTATTCGAAAAAAAGCTTTCCATGGGTGGTGGAATGTGGGGCGGCGGTATGATGTTCAACAAGATCGTTGTCCAAGAAGAAAGTAAACGAATCCTTGACGAGTTCGGAATAAAGACCAAGGAGTACAGTGAAGGCTACTTCGTTGCAGATTCAATTGAATGTGTATCCACAATATGTTCAAAGGCAGTTCAGGCAGGATTAAAAATCTTCAACCTCATGGCAATAGAAGATGTGATGATGAAGGACAAGGGTGTTGAAGGTGTTGTACTAAACTGGGCAGCAGTTCAAATGGGAGGATTACACGTAGATCCATTAACAGTAAGATCCAAAGCAGTAATAGATGCAACAGGCCATCCATGTGAAGTTGTGAAAATCCTTGAAAACAAGATGGAAGTCGAATTAGAAACCGAAACCGGCAAGATCATGGGTGAAAAATCCATGTGGGCAGATAAAGCAGAAAATCAGGTTGTTGACAACACAACAGAGGTTTACCCTGGACTTTACGTGACAGGAATGGCTGCAAACGCTGTCCATGGATCTCCAAGGATGGGTCCAATATTTGGTGGTATGCTCTTATCCGGTGAAAGGGTTGCTGAGGTCATTATAGAAAAACTTGATAAATGATCAAATGTCAGTTATCTTAATCACAGGAACACCTGGAACAGGGAAAACCACAGTATCGAATCTACTTTCCCAAAAACTTTCCATTCCACTGGTTGCAGTAAACGATCTAGTTGAGGAGAAACACCTTTACCATGGATACGATCCAGAAAAGGGGTACAAAGAAGTAGACATGGAAGATCTTTGCCATGAACTAGATTCCATTATAAAAAATTTTCAGAAGGATGGCCTCATCATTGAGGGACATCTGGCACATTTTTTGGAAAATTCCGATTTAATAGACTTGGTAGTTGTTTTAAGGGCAAGACCTGATATTCTTATAAAACGTCTGTCAAACCGAAATTGGCCAGAATCTAAGGTAAATGAAAATGTTGAGGCTGAAGCCCTTGACATCTGTACATTTGAAGCCGTGGAAAACCATGTAAACAAGGTTAACGAAGTGGATACAACAGATTTAGAAGTTGAAGACGTTGTTGATCTGATAATAAAAATAGTTCATGGGGAAAAACATATTCCTCCAGGGGATGTGAATTTTTTGGAGTACATGTACAAAAGTTAGATGTTTTCTTGTTTGCAGTGTGAAATGATAATTTATAAGGTACCTTTAACAGTTTTTATTATCATGAAGTTTGATGGGAAAGCTTTTTAAATGGTAAGGTGAATAAACTATAATATTATTCTTAAGTTACAGTTCTAAATTTTAAGGGATCTACTCCTTAAGGATTCAAAACCCTATGAGCTAAGTTTTTAAGATTAATAGTTCTATATTCTGGTAACTTTAGTTTACCATGAGAGGTTAAAATTTGAGAAGGGGAAGAAGACCGAAATGGGTTTTAAAAATAGCTGAAGAGAGAATAAACATACTTTTTAGCCGGGCAGATGAGGAATTTAACAAACATCCCGAAAGGTCTCACCGTTACGTTAAGATGGCCCGAAACATAGCAAAGAAGTACAACCTCAAACTACCAGACAAATGGAACAGAAGGTTCTGCCACAGCTGCCATCAATTCCTGAAACCCGGATTGAACTGCAGAGTAAGATTAATAAATTCAAGCGTTACAATAAAATGCCTTGACTGTGGACATGTTGCCAGAATTCCCTACATAACTGAAAAAAAAGAAAGAAGGAGGAGGAAAATTGAACATTACAACGCCTCCAAAAAAGGAACTGATGAACAGATCACTTTCAACAATCACAATTAACATAGGAAAATCCAAAATTAATGATAATGTAATCGATGAAATTAAAAGGCAACTCAAAGAAAATGAAGTTGTAAAACTTAGATTTTCAAAAGGTATATCTGCAGAGAAACAAAACTATATTACCGAGATCATTGAAAAATCTAATTCTAAACTTATTGATTTTAGAGGTAACGTTGCTGTAATATTCAAAAAAAAGAGGTAAATTAGGAGGATAAATATGACTACAATTTACGATGTGCCTGCTGATTCGCTGATCAGCGAAGTGGCAAAGGAGCTAAACGAAAATAAAAGTATAAACACGCCAGAATGGGCGACCTTTGTTAAAACAGGTGTCCATAAAGAAAGAAGACCCGACAACCCTGACTGGTGGTACGTAAGATGTGCTTCCGTGTTAAGAAAAGTCTACATGGATGGCCCAGTTGGAGTAAACAGCCTTAAAACCTACTACGGTGGAAAGAAAGACAGAGGTACTAGCCCTGAAAAATTCAAGAAAGGCAGTGGTGCAGTCATAAGAGGTGCTTTACATCAGCTTGAAGATGCAGGTTACATAAGAAAAGTTGGTGAAGGAAGATTAGTTACCCCAGAAGGAAAATCATTCCTAGATAAAACATCCCACAAAATTATAAAAGACATTCCAGAACTTTCCAAGTACTAAGGAGGTCTTAAATGACTGACATCGAAGAAATTCGGCGCAGAAGAATGCAAGAGCTTCAGCAGCAGCAAGCTCAACAAGCTCAAAACCAATCTTCACAGGCTGAATCACAAGAACAGATGCGCAGAGAAGTTGAAGCCCAGAAAAGACAAGCCATGATGCAGTTATTAACACCTGAGGCCAGGGCAAGACTCACAAACATCAGGCTCACAAAACCTGAATTTGTGGACCAGATCGAGTTACAGTTAATTCAGCTTGCGCAGATGGGTAGGGTGCAAACCAAAATTACAGATGATCAGCTCAAAGAACTTCTCAGAAAACTTGCTGGTCAGAAGAGAGAGATCAATATTACCCGAAGATAAAACGAAGATGTTGGAATAAATGAAGGCGTGTGTACTTTACAGTGGAGGAAAAGATAGTTCTTTGATGGCATTTATCCTCAATAAATTAGGATACGATGTCGAACTCGTAACTGTAAATTATGGAATTTATCCTTCATGGAAACCTGCAGCAGAGTCTGCATCGAATTTAAACTTCAATCACAGAGTGATGATGGCGGATTCTGATACCTTGAGATCCGCAGTTCAAACGATCTTAAGTGATGGGTTTCCAAACAACGGTATAAATCAGCTGCACAAATATGCATTGGAATTAGTTGCCAAGGAATATGATGTTGTTGCAGATGGAACCAGACGGGATGATAGAATACCAAAACTCAACATGAACGAAGTTCGGAGTTTTGAAGATCGAAACAATGTTGATTATATCAACCTGGGAGGATTTGGTCATAAATCCATGAAACATCTTTCAAAAACTCTATTTGAGGTAAAAAAAGAATTAACTAACATGGATAATAATTCTGACTATGAAATAGAGATAAGATATCTTATCTCAGAAATTGAAGGCGACAGTGCAGCCTTAAAAATATTCCCAGAACATTTACAATCAAGAGTAATAGGATGGAGAAAAAATGAGTAGAAATAAACCATGTGCTAAGAAATTAAGACTTTCTAAGGCCACAAAACAAAATAGACGCGTACCATTATGGGTAATGCTTAAAACATCAAGAAAAGTCCGAACTCATCCTAAGATGAGGCAATGGAGAAGAAGTAAGGTCAAAGCATAGGTGATTTAAATGGAAAGAGTTTACGTTATCCCATTAAGGGATGTTAAAAGGGTGCCAAGGACCATCCGGTCTCCAAAAGCAATTAGAATAGTCAGAGAGTTCATGCAAAGACACATGAAATCTGAGGATATTGTAATTGATTCTGCAGTTAACGAAAAAATTTGGGAGAGGGGAATTCAGAAGGTACCACCAAAAATTAAGGTAAAGGCAACAAAGGAAGAGGATGGTTCTGTCTTAGTCACCTTAGTTGAATAGGTGAGTGAGTAAATGATTAGAAGGATCAACATGGATGGAAGCCCAAATTTGGGTGTTTCAATATCCGTTTCAGATAAAATTGCAATTGCTCCACCCAATATGTTGGACAGTATGGAGGATCTGATAAACGAAGCTTTAGGTGTGGAAGTTATTAGAACTCCAATTTGTGGCAGTAACCTTACAGGGGCATTGAGCTGTGGAAATTCCAATGGTTTCATTGTTTCCAAGTATGCCTTTGACAAAGAATTAGAAGTGTTCAAAGAAAAAGGCGTTGAGGTTGCTAGAATTCCTGATAAGCTAACTGCAGTGGGTAACATTGTTTTAGCAAATGATTCAGGGGCCCTTGTACATCCCCTAATATCTGATAATGCAATTGAACTAATATCAGATGTATTGGATGTAGAAGTCAAACGTGGAAGCATAGCAAATTATAAAATTACAGGATCCGTGGCAAACGCAACAAACAAGGGAGTTTTGGTACATCCAGCAACACTAGAAGATGAACTGAAAGATCTTGAAGATTTTTTCAAGGTCCCTGTTGATGTTGGAACAGTTAACAACGGAACACAATTCGTGGGTTCCTGTTCAATTGCCAATTCAAATGGAGTTATGGTTGGTTTGGGTACCACAGGACCAGAACTTGCAAGAATAGAAGAAGCATTCGGTTTTCTTGAGGGATATTTATGAAGACAAAAGTATTTAAAATTCAGGGAAAATTTATGATGGGCCAAGGCCTTAAAAACTTCACCAAGGAATTAAAAGCCACAAGTGAAGACGATATTAAAGAAAAAATATATTCTGAGTTTGGAAGCAAACACAGGATAGGCAGAAATAAAATATTCATTGACGAAATCAAGGAGATCTCTGAAGAAGAGGCTCAAGATCCAATGATCAAAGCTTTGTCCAACAGGTGATCTCTGTGGAAGACAGACAAAGACTTGAAGCTTTGATGAATGAATTAAATACCTATCAGGGTCAAGCAGAAGTAATTCAGCAGCAGGTTGAAAATTTAAATGCATCCATAGCTGAACTTACAGTTGCATTAGACACCCTTGAAGTAGTTAAGGATGAAGATAAGGAAGAAACTCTGGTACCAATAGGTGCAGGATCCTTCCTAATAACAGAACTTAAAAATACTGACGAGGTCATCATTGGTCTTGGAGCAGGTGTGGCAGTAAAAAAGAAAATTGCCGATGCTAAAGAGACTATTGAAGAACAAAAGACCGAACTTGAAGAATTAAGAAACAAAATGACTTCTGATCTCCAAAAGATTTCGGATTACATACGTCAGAGAAGTCCTGAAGCAGAAGCTTTAATGCAGAAGGTTGAAGGAGAAGGTTCTGTTTAAATTATATTCCTTATTTTTAAATTTTTATCAACAAATAGGAGAGTGAAATCTCTTTGTTTGAATCACTGAAAAAAAAGTTCAAGGGTACCATAGGAAAGATTTCAGATAATGTGGCTTCAGAAGAAGAATTAGATGATTCTAACTCTTCAGCTGCAGATATTAAATCAAAAGATGAGACTGTTCCTAGTTCTGACTCATCTGAAAATAAATCTTCCGAAGCTGTTTCTAAGGATGAGTTAACTGAATCTTCAAAGGATGTTTCTGGGACAGAATCATCTGAGGATGAAACAGAGTCTGATTCTAAAAAATCTGGTTTTATGGGATTTTTGCGCGGTAACAAATCCTCAGAAAAGGAAGAATCTGAAGATTCAAAACCTGCAAAAACATCTGAAACTGAAACTGAAGAAATTTCAGCCGATGAAACATCCACGGAATCTGAAGAGAAACAGAAAGAAGATGATAAGTCTGGAATTTTATCATTTGTAACCAATAAAACCATTTCTGAAAAGGACATAGATGATATTCTTTTTGAACTTGAAATGTCACTTTTAGAGGGTGATGTTGCAATGGAAGTGGCAGAAACTATAATCACCTCTGTCAAGACTGATCTAGTGGGGCAGAAGATCAGGCGTAGGAGTGATGTTGCAGAGTTTACAAGAGAAGCTCTTAAAAAAGCCATATCTGAAATTCTTGATATTCAAGGTAAGGATTTAACGTCACTACTGGAAGAAGCTAAAAAATCTGGAGAACCCCTGAAGATCATGTTCGTGGGTATAAATGGTACTGGTAAAACAACTACCATTGCAAAGATATCGACCTATTTCATAAACAAAGGTTACACTCCAGTAATTGCAGCTTCTGATACCTTCAGAGCAGGTGCCATAGAACAATTGACTCATCATGCAGATAATCTTGATGTTAAAATAATCAAACACAAGAAGGGTGCAGACCCTGCTGCAGTTGCATTTGATGCTGTTGCCCATGCAAGGGCCAAGGGTAAAGAACTAGTTCTAGTGGATACTGCTGGAAGGATGCAGACCAACATTAACTTAATGGATGAGATGAAGAAGATCAAACGCGTTATTAAACCTGATCTTATCATATACGTTGGTGATGCTTTAACAGGCAATGATTCTGTAGAACAAGCCAAAAAATTTAACGATGCAGTAACTGTGGATGGTATCATACTTACCAAGGCAGATGCAGATGCTAAGGGTGGAGCAGCACTATCCATTGGATACGTTATTCAGAAACCAATACTGTTCCTTGGAGTTGGTCAATCATATTCTGATATAATAGAATTTAAACCAGAATGGATGGTTGAACAAATTTTAGGAGAATGAAATTTCTATTTTTTTTGATTAGTAAAAAAAAAGATGATAGAATCTTAGTTTACGATTCTGTCGTTTATCTGATCTTGATCTAACTTGATTATCAGGTAGTCACCCATGGCTTCAATATCTTCATCTGATATCATGAGGTGTTTCTTGTTAAATGTGCCTCCTGTAGTTACCACGATGTTGTGAATGAGACAACCCTTAGGATCGATCATGAGATCAGATATTTTACCCACGTCCATTCCTGTTTTGTTTAGGACTGTTTTTCCGATGAATTCGTTGTACCTGGTTCCTTTGCCTAGAAATTTTTCAATTTTATCTACTTTAACTTGTTCTTCAATTTCTTGTGTGTTAAGTTTTAACTGCAGGTAATCTCCAACTTCTGCAATATCATCGTCAACTACAACCAAGAATTTTTTATTTAAAGCAGAGCCAACTGATATGAAGACTTTATCTAATAGACATTGTTTAAATAAGACTGCAATTTCAGCTACTTTTCCGATTTCATTTGCTTCTTTATCTATTACTTTCATTCCAATAAATTCACTCGCTTTCATAACACCTTCTCCAGTTGAAATTGTTATTCTATGCAATATACCTATTAAATTATGTTTTTTAGAATATAAAAAACTTTTTTTATTAAAAATTGGACAATTATCTTGTTCCGCAGTAAACAGCCCAACCATAATATTTCCAAACAATATCCAGGTCTTTAAAACCCGCTTCTTCCAGCCATTTAAGATGGTTGGTTATTGGTGCAGGATAATCCTCTTTTTTACTCTGGGGAACCCATTTTTCTTCAACTTCATCTTCAGAAACATTGTTTAACATAAATTCTTTCCATTTTTCCTTGTTAAGTTTCTGCATTCTCTCATTTGAACCAAGAACACTGTCTGAATTAATGAATATTCC
>JAEZAV010000074.1 GCA_023430285.1 Methanobacteriota archaeon
GGTACAATGGGAACAGCGTCCTATATTTTGAAGGGTACAGAAACCGCCA
The DNA here is from genome assembly GCA_023430285.1 of Methanobacteriota archaeon. Lineage (GTDB taxonomy): Archaea > Methanobacteriota > Methanobacteria > Methanobacteriales > Methanobacteriaceae > Methanobacterium_B. The sequence continues at coordinate 50 of JAEZAV010000074.1, forward strand.
TGGAAGAAACATTTGGTTCAACAGCACACGGAGCTGGAAGAAAACTCAGTAGAGCTGGTGCTAAACGAGAATTCAATGGTGACGAAGTGAAGAGTATGCTTGCATCTAAAGGAATTACATTAAAAGCAAATTCCATGCCGGTAGTTGCAGAAGAAGCACCTGGAGCATACAAAGATGTGGATCAAGTTGTTAACGTCTGCCACAAAGCAGGAATCTCATTACTAGTAGGTAAAATGATTCCAATCGGTGTAGCAAAGGGATAAAATAATTATTTAGGTTATCAAAATGATTGGCATTATTGGAGGCACTGGAATTTATGAAATCGTCACTTTGGGTGATGAAATTGATACCAAGGTGATTAAAACTCCCTATGGTAAATCTCCCGAAGTTTCAATCTTTAAACTGCATGAAAAAGAAGTTGCATTCATGCCCAGACATGCAAAGGGTCATTCAAATCCACCGCATATGGTGAACTACAGGGCCAACGTATATGCAATGAAGGAACTGGGAGTTGAAAGAATAATAGCAACAAATGCAGTCGGTTCGTTGGAAAAAACTGTGAAACCCGGTGATTTTATGGTTCCAAACGACTTTATCGATTTCACAAAGTTACGTCATGGAACTTTTTACGACAGCCGTACAGTTCACGTGGATGTCACAGAACCGTACTGCAACTACATGCGAAGGATCATTTCTTCATCTGGAGATGTTGTTGAAAATGGGGTCTATGTTTGTACAGAAGGCCCTAGATTTGAAACACCTGCAGAAATTCAAATGTTTAAATTAATGGGTGGCACAGTAGTAGGCATGACAGGAATACCTGAAGCTGTGCTTGCACGTGAATTGGAAATGTGTTACGCAAGTATTTGCACAGTATCCAACTATGCAGCATCCATATCTCCAAATAATTTAACTATTGACGAAGTTTTCGAAATTATGGAGAAGAAAAAGCATGATCTGATTTCATTAATGGATACTGCAATATCAAAAATGGGTGAAGAAAGGAATTGTGAGTGTAAGCACGCACTTGAAGGTGCAGAAATATAGTTTAGTTACTACAACTATGTGTTTATTTGATCGTTATTTCAATTTACTGAGACGATCTTTGATAGCAAATTTTTGTTATGTGAGCTTGGTACTATCATAACAATTTAAGATCATTTAACCAAGCCATTTATCTTGGTTAATCACACCCATAATAATTATCAAGGATGATATTATGTTAAATAAACTTCAAAAAGAGATTATAGAACTAAAAAAGGAAAAAAATGCCATTATACTGGCACATAATTATCAAACTGGAGATATACAGGAAATTGCTGATTTCCTTGGAGACTCATTAGAGCTGTGTATCAAAGCATCTCAAATAGAAGATGCTGATTTGGTTGTTTTCTGTGGAGTAGATTTCATGGCTGAAACTGCTGCAATTTTAAACCCTGAAAAAAAGATTGTTCTGCCAGATAAGAATGCAGAGTGTCCCATGGCCCATATGTTAAAAGCCGAAGAGATAAAAACCTATAAAAAAAGATATCCTGATGCAGCAGTAGTACTCTATGTAAATACTCTTGCAGAGGCTAAGGCAGAAGCAGATATTTTATGTACCTCTGCAAATGCAGTTAAAGTTGTGGAAAGTCTTGATAACGATAGAATACTTTTCGGTCCTGATACTAATTTAGGATGGTTCGTTTCCCACCAACTTAAAGACAAGGAGATCATACCTGCTCCAGAAGGAGGTCATTGTTACGTTCATAAAATGTTTAACCTCGCAGACCTGTACTTCCTGAGGGAAAAATATCCTGAAGCAGATATTTTAGTACATCCAGAATGTGATGCAGAGGTGCAAGAATATGCAGACCATGTATTGAGCACCGGTGGTATGATGGCCCATGCTAAAACATCAGATAAAACCACATTTATTATTGCCACTGAGTACGACCTCGTAACCAGACTTAGAAGAGAAAATCCGGGTAAAAATTTTATCCCTGCACTTGATGATGCATTGTGTGAAAATATGAAACTTCACACCCTTGAAAAAGTGAAAAATTCTCTTTTAAACCAGGAATTTGTCGTGAAAGTCCCTGAGGATATTGCAAAAAAAGCAAAAATAGCCATTGATAGGATGCTAGACGTATCCTAATACCTATTTTTTTTGAAATTAGTTAAATATAGATAAGAATTAAAAAAAATTTTTAGATAACATTCATCTGCTTCAAGATGGATTGTCTTTCATATTTCAATTTTTTCAGCAACTCTTCATCCCTATCTTCTTGTTTTTCGAGATGAGCAATTGTGACTGTTATTGCTTGTAGGTTCGTTTCATTCTGATTTACAGGCATTTTTAACCTCCTATCTAACTGTATCATATTAACCTCATGATAATTAAAATAGTTTTGCATATCTTAAAAATACTGTTTAAACAGGTTTAAGGGAAGTTTGCAAAGAAAGATCAACTTATTTTTAACACGTTAATTTAGTTTCAATGGGTTGTTCCATTGTTTCAAAAATAGCTTCAGCACTTTATTTACCCAGATACTAAATTACATCTCACATGCTCTAGCCTAAACTGAATATCATGAGCTTAATATAATTAATTTAGCGAATCATTGACCCAAAATTAGTGGGTCAAAAAATTAATGTAACTATCAATCGGACCGGGATTAAAAAAAATGATGCAAAGAACCGTTACAAACCTTCCACTTCACGGAGGAAAAGCTCCAAAATGGTTATTCCATAGGATGGTAAAGTTAACAGAAGGAATTGTGGATGTGATGTTGTACGAATACGATGCAAATGAATTTTTAAGAAGAATTTCCAATCCTTACTGGTTTCAGGCATTTTCATGTGTA
>JAEZAV010000132.1 GCA_023430285.1 Methanobacteriota archaeon
CACACAGCATATTCAGTGATGGTGAACTCTTACCATCAGAGATTGCAAGACGTGCTTTGGTGCTAAACCACAGTGCAGTGGCAATCACAGACCATGTTGATGCATCTAATATAGAGTGTGTTGGAAAAGTAATTAAAGCAGTTACAGACATCAGAGACAACTGGGACATAGAAATTATTCCTGGTGCTGAAATAACACATGCACCTGCAGAAATAATAGACAAACTCGCCCATGAAGCACGTAAAAATGGTGCTGAGATTGTTGTTGTTCATGGTGAAACCATTGTAGAACCCGTGATTGAAGGAACCAACTGGAGTGCTGTGAACTCTCCAGAAGTGGATATACTGGCACATCCCGGGCTTATCACAGTTGAAGAGGTGGAGGTAGCCAAAGAAAATGGTATTGCCCTTGAAATTAGTTCAAGACGAGGTCATTGTCTGGGCAATGGACATGTTGCCAAACTCGCCACAGAGGTGGGTGCTGACTTAGTGGTCGATACCGATACCCACATGCCTGGAGATCTGATCTCTTATGAAATGGCGCACAAAGTAGCTTTAGGAGCAGGGTTAAAAAATAAAGAAATAACAAAGGCACTTGAAGATAATCCAAAGAAAATACTCAAAAGTAAAGGTTTAATCTAAAAATTATTTATTGGGGTGTTAATTTTTGAACAATAAGAATACGTTGATGGGAATTTGTTACATAGTTGTGGCACTTTTAATAGTTGTTGTTAAGTATGCAGTACCACAGTTCTTTGATATTCTGATCTGGTTGATTGCCATTGGGCTGGCTGCGACTGGTGTGTACTTCATAATGAAGAAGGGATAAAAAAATTAATTGTTTTTATTTTAATTTTCTGGGAGAATCTTGTACTCAACTATGAGGTCATCTCCCAAGTTGTAACTTTTTTTAAATTCGAGTTTTACAGAGTCTTTCATCTCATCAAATCCATCACCATCTGCCAGTGTCTTGGCATGTTTTCCACCTACAACCATTGGGGCTATGCAAACCCTTACTTCATCCACCAACCCTTCACTCAGCATGGAGTAGTTGAGTGTTGATCCTCCCTCAAGCATGAGTGTTTTAATTCCCATTTCATAGATGTGTTTCATTAACTTTTTAAGATCCACACGTTTCTCTCCACAAACAAATACATCAACAAGTTTTTTCAATTGTTTAACTTTCTCTGGATCTGCTGCTTTGGTCACTGCAATCAATGTTTTTGCATCGGAATTTAGTATCCTAAAATTTAATGGTGTTTTTGCCCTGCTATCCACCACTATCCTCAATGGGTTATCCAGTTTGGTTGATGGAATTTTGTGTACCGTGAGTCTTGGATCGTCTGCTAAAACTGTGTTTATTCCAACCATGATGGCATCTACTTCCATTCGTAGTTCATGAACCCTCACCAGATCTTCTTGGCCAGAAATTTCTGAGCTTCCAGTTTTCGTTGCAATTTTCCCATCTAAGGTCATTGCAGAGTTCAGTATTGTGTATGGTTTTTGGTAGTTTTTAGGCGACATTTTATTCTCCATCTTAAACCTTATTTCATCTTCTTTATCAAGTATCGGGTTGTTTATTAATAAATTGTTAGACTTGATTTAAACAGTTTCATGGCCTGAAATTTTCTTTTTAAGTTTTTTTTGATTTATGATTTTGCTGATCTACACTATGATATTCTAGAAATTTATGTTTTTTAAATTTATCTAAGATAGATATTTTCTTTCTTTTTGACCATTTCAGGGAAGTTTGTAGAAAACTTAAATAAAAAAACTAAAGAAGTCATACATATCTCCAGGAATAGAAAATTCTATTCACAGATCAAACAGAATTAACTTTAGATATTTTAGATTTAATTTAGAAAAAAATAATTTTATAAATTTTTTAAGGAGGATTGAATTTTTTGTCTGATAGGTATGAAAAAGGTTTAAAAAATATTGAAAAAATACATCCAGAAGCTAGTAAGGCTCTAATGAAAAATTTGGAAGATATTGCACCTGATCTCGGAAAGTTCGTGATTGAATTTCCCTATGGTGAAGTGTACGACAGGCCAGGATTGGATCTTAAATCTCGTGAAATTGCCACTGTTGCTGCCCTAACAGCATTGGGTGATACTAAACCCGAACTCAAGGATCATATAAAGGGATCTTTGAATGTTGGATGTTCCAGACAGGAAATTATAGAAATTATCATGCAGATGGCAGTATATGCAGGATTTCCGAGGGCTATTAATGGAATTGCTGCTGCTAAAGAAGTATTTGAAGAGCTTGACCAGAAGTAATTATTCAAAATAATGCAAGGATCAGATCTTGAAGATCTTCCTGGCATTTCTTTCTGTTTGTTTTCCAACTTCTCTGGGTGTTAAAGACTTTTTTTCTGCTATAATTTTAACTGTTTCTTCAACAAACGCAGGTTCATTTCTTTTACCCTTAAATGGAGATAGGTAGGGGCTGTCTGTTTCTGTTAGTATGTTGGATATTGGCACATGTTCAATTAATTCTTGGTGATGTTCTGAAAAACATGCGAGTGTTGAAAAGGATATTGAATAACCTTCCGCAACTATTTGCTTTGCTGTTTCCACATCTCCACCGTAACAGTGAAATATGACATCGTAGATGTTTGATTTCTTTTTAACAATTTCTAAACATTTTGCCTCCGCATCCCTTGCATGTAACACAAGGGGAAGGTCATATTCATTGGACAGTTCTATGAATATGTCAAATATTTTAAGCTGCCTCTTTCTTTTATCGGATTCATTTATTTCGTAGAAATCCAGCCCAGTTTCACCTATACCTACAGTATTTTCAATATTGGTATCTATTTCCTCGAGTACTTGTTTTATAATGGTTGAATCTGCCTTTGAAGCATTTGATGGATGGAATCCTAGGGTTGAATATAGAAATCCTTTATATTCCTCTTGAAGTTTCAGTGTTCTCCTGTTACCTCCAAGGCTGGCTCCTGAGTTGATGATGGCAGTTAGCTTGTTTTTTGCCCTTTTCATCACCTCTTCCCTGTTTTTGTTGTACTCCTTAAAATCAACATGGCAGTGTGTATCAATCATCTTTTCACCTCAAAAAAATAAGTGCTGGTTCAAATCCTATTTTTTTTATAATAGGACCTGTTCAATAAAAAAAATCTTTTGAAGGTTTAAACTCCAAACCTTCTTTCTCTCTGTTGGTACGATCTCAGTGCCCTTAAGAAATCAACCTTTCTTAACTCTGGCCATAAACTATCGCAGAAGTACAGTTCTGAATAGGATGATTGCCATAGTAAAAATCCGCTTAATCTTTCCTCGCCGCTTGTTCTTATGATCAGGTTGGGATCGTCTAGCCCTGCTGTGTACAGATTTTGGTTGACTAGTTTTTCATCAATATCATCTATTTTGACTTTGCCAGCTTCAACATCCTTGACAATTTTTTTGATGGCATCAACTATTTCCAGCCTTCCATCGTAGCCTATGGCTATGTTAACAAGTCTTTCATGGTAGTCTGCAGTTGAATCTTCTGCTATTTCAATTGCCTTTCGAACATCATCAGGTAAAAGTTCCATTTTACCAACGGCTTTAATTCTTACTTTGTTCTTGTGGATCTTCTCGTTCTTTGCTATGCCTTCAAAGTTTTCCTTGAAAAGATTCATTAGACCACGAACCTCTCGTTCTGTTCTGTTGAAATTTTCTATTGAGAATGCGTAAACAGTGACTATTTCTATTTCTAAATCCACACACCAGTCTAGGAACTTTTCAAGAGTACCTATACCTCGTTTATGACCTTCTATAGCGTCAATATTTCCTTGAATCCTTGAAAATCTTCTGTTACCATCCATTATAATTGCAACGTGCTTGGGCATGTTCTCTGGACTCAAATTTCTTGAGATATACCACTCATAAACTTTGTAAACTGGTTTTAAAATGGACATTTTCAGCTCCTTTTGCTTCATGTACGATCATTTGATTATTTTTTTTATAAGTTAAAAAATTAGTATGTATATACATTATACTTTAATTTGGAATAATATTAATCCCATCTAATAAAAAAAGTTTAGCACAGTATTATTTCACTCACTGTTCAGTACTATTTCTTGTTTGGGTGATTTTAGCAAGTTTATCAGCAAGGGTCAAGGCTCGTTTATAGCCATTATTATCCTGAGAACGAGATGTGTCAATATATATTTCTTTCATTCCCAATGTAACTGCACCGTAACTCTTTGCCCCTGCAACTAGTACCAGGGTTCTGAATATTGTGTTTCCAACTATTCCATCTGTGGCTATTATGATGTTTGCATCACTCTTCACAGCATCTTCCAGTAGGGCGTAGTAATATTTAACATCGATGGATTTTTCCTTGATTAGTGCTGTTAATTCTTCTCCGGCATCCAACGATTCATCTACCCTTTTGTTTCTGCCCCTGTCGTTGGGCCTGCCACTAGAAAGAACTGCTACATGTGGTTTGACTCCTTCTGATTCCAGAAATTTAGATGCTAAAACTGCAATTTGAAGTTTTTGAGCCACAGTTTCACCTTCATCTATTCCCACAGGAGCTAGAAGAAATTTTTTAGCATTAAATTCTATGTAGGATGCTCTATACAGTTCAGGGTAGATCTGTTTGAGTTTGGACATGATAAGAGAAGCACTTAGGGATCCCCTTACTGCTGCATCAACATTTCCATTCATGAGAAGCTCAACTAGTTCCTCTTCAGACTCTGCAGTTACCACATCAAAATCAACATCGGCTACTGCTTCCAATATTTTCTTATTTTTACCCACACCCGCGGCAACAACCAACTTTACAACCTCAAATTCATTATAATTATTCCTAGTTAAGTTATGAATATTCAAACATTAACCTTTTGCTCGCTGCAGTTTTGAATTTATGAATCGAAGAAAATAATTGGCATTAACCTACTGATAGGGAGATGTTACAGAAACTCCAGTGAAACCTAACTTGTACAGTCTCTTACTGTACTCTTCCATGGGAATTTCGTAGCTAGTATCAGAACTACAAGTATCGTAATAGTGTCCGTTCCATTCAACAAATTCATGGGAATAGGTTCCTGAACCATGTTTAACAGTTACGATGTAGATATCAGTTGCACCAATTGATTTAAGGTAACCTGCAAAAAGTTCTGATTTATTTTTACAGTTCATATTCACTTCATCGTATTTCATGGTCTTAATTTCGTTGAACCTCCGAATAACTTGAGATTCATTTATGATCTTAGTATCAGACTGTGATTCGTAGGTTGCAGCACTCGAACTCAGTTGATCCGTTGGTATCATGAATGTGAATATTTCCAACATGATCATGGCAGCAATGAAAAATGTCCCTGCAAACTTAACACTTTTTTTCATGAAAAAAATAACCCCTTAAAAATCTTCACTGTTAATTTAAGAATTAAAAGTTAGAATATATAAATTTATGGGTAGCGATGCTGAAAATTAGTTACATATGATGTTAAAAAATAAAAAAAATAAGGATTTAAAATAGGAAATTAGAGGTTAATTAGTCTTTAATTTGTTTCATTGCAGTGTCAATTATGCTCAGAGTTTTATCAATATCCTCGGCATCATGCATCTTGGATAGGAAACAGCATTCAAACTGTGATGGGGGAACAAATACTCCTCCCTTCAACAATGTTTTGAAGTAGGTTTCAAATTTGTTCGTGTCTGCGGTTTTCGCATCATCGTAGTTCCAAACAGTTTTATCTGTTAGATATATCTGGAACATGGAACTTACACCTGCTACCTGGTAATTTAAGTTGTTATCCTCCAAAATATTGTTTATTCCTTCCCTGAAGTTGTTACCCTTCGAATTCATGTCGCTGTAAAATTGTTGGTCGAGCTGTTTTAAAGTTGCCAGTCCTGCTGTGATGGATATTGGATTACCATTGAAGGTACCTGCTTGATAAACACTGCCTGAAGGAGCTATCATTTCCATGTACTCCTTTTTACCTGCAATTGCTCCCATTGGAAATCCTCCTCCGAGTATCTTTCCAAATGTAACCAGATCAGGAGTTACTTTGAAGTATTCTTGTGCTCCTCCCTGTGCAATTCTGAATCCTGTGATCACCTCGTCAAATATGAGGGCAATATCATTTTCCAGGGTGATCTTTCTTAAAAATTCTAAAAAGCCAGTTTTAGGCAGTATTAATCCTACGTTTCCCATTATTGGTTCGATTATGATGGCCGCAATGGAATCTTTATTTTTGTTAATTATTTCAATGACTGCTTCTTCATCGTTGAATGGAATTAACAGGGTGTTTCTGGTGGTTTCTTCAGGAACTCCTGGTGAATCTGGGAGTCCAGCTGCACCAGAACCTGATTTTACCAGCACATAATCATGCGCCCCATGGTAGGCTCCTTCAAATTTGATGATCTTGTTTTTTGATTTGGCTGCCCTTGCCAGTCTGATGGCACTCATGGTGGCCTCTGTGCCAGAGTTAACAAATCTCACCATGTCTGCACATGGAACCCTGTTTACCACCATCTTTGCAAGTTCTATCTCCTTTTCAGTTGGAACACCATAGGCCGAACCCTTAACCAACTGTTTTTCTACTTCTGAAACCACTTCAGGATTGGAATGGCCCAAAACCATTGGCCCATAAGCTAAACAGTAGTCAATGTAACTGTTTCCATCCACATCTGTCAGTTTTGATCCTTCTGCTTTTTCTGCAAAGAAGGGGTAGGGTTTGATTGCTCTGACTGGTGAATCCACACCTCCAGGCAAGAATTTTTTCGATTCTTCAAATAACTGTTTGGAATTCATAAATATTCCTCCTATAGGACTATATCTAGCTACTTTGCATTATATAAACTGTAAATATTCCAGTATTAATGTCCAAGATTAATTATTGATCTTACAAATTAATTTGTTTATATTGATTCTGCTATGTTTTTACTACAGCCTTTCAAGTAAATCTTCAATTTTTATGTCTATGAGGTAGGGTGCCAATTCCTCTATTTTCTCGTCTGGTAAATCCCACCATTTCTTCTCAACGAGCAAATCTCTTACCTCTTTAGGGAAACGGTATCTTACATGTTTTAAAGGACTGCCAACAACTATGCTGTAGGGTTCAACATCCTTGGATACCACTGCACCTGCACCAATCACTGCACCGTCACCAACTGTTACCCCGGATAAAATTAAAGCACCGTACCCTATCCATACATCGTTACCTATGACTGTATCTCCACGTTGCATCATGGGTATTTTATTGATGTTCACCCTGCGTGTTCCAAGAAATGAGCTAAATGGGTAACTACTGGCAGATTGAATGTTGTGTCCCTTTCCGATCAGTATTCTTACTTCTTTTGATATGCTGCAAAATTTTCCAATGGTCAGCGTATCATTTTCATTGAATCGTTCAATTTTAGGATTTCCATAGGTGAAGTCCCCGACAGTGACATTTTTAATGGAATTGGCAGGATGACTGCTGCGAATATCTGCGAGCTTCTTTCCCCTTTTATTCCTAAAAACTTCTCCTTTGCGCGGATATATTTCAGCTTTCAGTTCCCCTAATTTTTTGAGTAGCATCTCATTGTTATCCTCTTTTATTAACAGGAATTCTAGTTCATCTAATCTTTTGCGTAGGATCTTATCATGATCCTTCTGTTTTGATAGTGTTTCAAATTCTACCATTCTCTCAGGATTAGAAGAATTTTCCGTGTATATTTGCTCATATTGTGATTTGTAGAAACGATACTGGCCACTTCGGTTTAATAAATGATTTTTAAATCTAGTTACAATATTAACCATTACAAAAACCCCCAATAGTTTAAGTATTTAGTTCATGATTATTAAGTCATATTACAATTCATTATGTTTGAATCACTGGTAACATCGTAATTGTTAATTTAAGGTCTAAAGAACTGGAAGTAGGTTAACCCCCACAGTATTCCAGAAACCCTATCCATGAGTCATCATGATTTTTCGAAGTAATAATTTAATTTTACACTTTGTTGCCCTTGTTAAGATTTATCAAACTGTTTACTGTTGCTACAGCTATGGGAGTGCCGCCTTTAGGGCCTTCAGTAATTATGTATGGTATTTTAGTCTGTTTTAATGCTTGTTTTGATTCGGCAGCACCTACAAAACCTACAGGAACACCTATAACTGAATTTAATTTGATTTCTCCATTTTTATGGAGTTCAAGAACTTCTAAAAGTGCTGTTGGAGCATTTCCCACTGCTACAATTCCATCAAAACCTTCTTGTGCTGCAACCCGAATTGCAGCTGCTGCTCTGGTAATTCCTTCTTTTTTAGCTATTTTAACTGCCCTTTCATCACGAATGTAACAGTCAACCCTGCCAGAGTAGCTGTTTATTCCTGTTTTAACCATATTAATATCTGTTAAAATGTCTTTTTCTTGATCTATCGCCCTTAAGCTTTCAGTAACGAAGTTCTTACTGATCCTTGTTATGTCAGCGTAGTCTGGATCTGCTGTGGAATGCACTATCCTTTCAACAATTGACCGTTCTTCAGGTGTAAGATCCTTGGTTTTAGTATTAATAAGGGATTTGACTATTTCCCTACTTTTTTCAGCAATTTCATAGCCCTGTTTTGTTGAAGCACCCATAGAAATGGTTGCCCTTCCTGAATCGTTATTTTCACTCATGGTTACCTACTCAACTAAACTCTACTATAACCTATTGTGAACTAGCTAATATATTGATTTATGCAACAAATATTCAAAAAAATTTCCAGCATCTCTAAACTTATTAAAAGGCCGTGAACATTACTTAGTGCATCAAAATAACTAAAAAAATAGAAAGTTCAAAAGTAATCATCGATTTACATGTTGATCGTGTATTATAAGTTCAGCAGCATTCTTACCTGAAAATATTATACTAGGCACCCCAGAAGGCCCTACCCAGTGTCCTGCTTGATACAATCCTTTTATAAATGGATTTCGTTGGTTCCATTGTTTTAGATCAGTGTAACTCCAACCCACTGCAGCACCATGGTAATTGTGGGTGTACCTGTACATGGTAATTGGTGTGGTAATATCCATTTCTAAAATATGTTCACCTAATTTTGGAATCTTTTCTTCGACTCTTTTTACAAGTTTATCTGCAAATTCTTGCTTAAATTTTATATATTCCTCTCCCCTCTCCAACTTGGGACCTGTTTTCCAATGGCTTTCAAAATCAAATGTGACTGGAAAAACTATTTGAATTCCATATGTGCCTTGTTTGGCATCTTGTGTCCTAAACTTGGGAAAGTTCAAATGAAAACTAGATTTCATCGGATCATTTAAACTGAGAGCCTCATTAATTTCATTTGATAAGTTAATAAACACATCTGTACCATCAAAACCATGTTCAGAGGGATCTATATCTGTTACAATTGAAACAATGAAATATGTGTCTGAAACTAGGGTTGAATTTAGTTTATTATCAAATTTTTCAGGAATCAAATTTGAATCGATCAGTTTATGATAGGTTGTTTTTGCATCAATTGCAGATATCACAACATCCGAATCAAATTCCATGCCATTTTCAAGTACAACTCCCACAACCGCGTTGTTTTCTATTTTTATGCTTTTAACTTCACTGGAGTAATGAATTGTTCCTCCGTTCTTATATACGGCCCTTTCAAATGAATCTGCAATTGTTTGTGCCCCTCCTACTGGAGCGTAAGCACTTCTATTCAGTGCAAATCCTATAAAAGCTAAGATTCCTATGGCACCCACATCTTTAATTGGGGCTATGCTATGGAGAGATACGCGTAATCCTTTCAGTTCATTTCCTGAGAATAGGGATTCTAAAAACGTCTCAGTTGACATATTACTGTATTTTAATATTTTTCTCATTTGAATTGGGAACTTAAGTGCCATTTTAAGTTTGGAAAATATTGACATTAACTCCAGGCTATTTGAGGGTATGTTCTCTAGTTCCCTGTAGATACTTAAGGATTCTTCAATTAATTTGTTTAAAGATTTTCTATTGACTGTTGGATATGAACTTAGTATTGATTCCTCAAATTTTTCCTTATTTTCAGTCAAAATAATATTAGAACCCTCATCAGGTCCAAGGTAACTTCCCACAGGTTCATGATTGGTGAACTTTACGGGTTCAACATTTAATTCTTTCAACACCTCATTCACCTTGTTTGGAAACCCTGTCCAGTGGGCACTGATATCAAAGATGATTCCTTGTCTTACAAAAGATGTGTAGTAACCCCCAGGTTTGTTGTTTTGTTCAAAAAGAATCACATTTCTTCCAGATTTTGCAAGGTAAGCTGCTGAGCTTAATCCCGCTACTCCCCCACCTACAACAATAGCATCATATTTCACATTTTTCATTTAAATACCCCAATATTCTTCATTAAATAAATTTTGGTTAAACAAGCAAATATATCATTTCATGGATCAAACTTCCAAGATTACTCCACGGCTTTCTAAATTCTGATATTTGGCTTTAATTTGAGAATATTCCCTTTTATTGAAACTGCATTCTTTCATGCATATTGTACATCCATGGCACCTATCTTTAACAACTTTGGTGGTTGTTTTTCCAGTTTCTGGAGATTTAATTTCCAAAAAAGCATTTTCAGGACAGTTATTTATGCATTTTCTACATTTCGCACAGAAATTTGGAATCCATGAGTGATTATCCTCTTCTTCAATTGGTAAATTGTTGATACTCGTAAATATTGCCGATATTCTCTGTCTAGGACCAAATTCTGGTGTTACTAGCATTCCATGTTTTCCCACGTGACCTAAACCTGCATTTTGAGCCAACCAAGTGTATATCACAACCCCTCCAGCAGGATGGCTTGCATGGGATGCGTATCCCCATTCCCTTAGGAATTCTGCTAGTTGGTTGGTTTTTTTACCATGTTCATCGTAGGTTACTATACCCATTTCCTGGGTTTCTGGACTCGGTGCCATGTCAACAGAATTTTTGTCCATCTCTGAGATCATTACGATTGCATTGTCGTACAATATTGATTTATCTTTGAATATTAATTCTTGAGGTACTTTAGAATAGCCTACTTTATCCATGCCAATCGAATGAGCGTAGTTTTCAAATTTACTGATAAATTCAGATCCGGCTGTAGATTTAGGATTATTTGGATTGTTTTTCAATGTTTTGATTGTGTTCTCCATATTTTTTGCGATTGAAAGCTGTTTTGGAAGCGTTTTTAGGGTTATTTCCAGTTTATCTGGCATTACTTTGTTCGGAGATGTTGATGCTGCTTTCATACATCCAGTTCGATTTGTTATGGAATTTTCAAGTTCGTTGATCTTGTTTAGCCTGTAGTCAGCATATTTAGTTTTTAATCCAGCGAAAAGTACCATTATAATTTCTCCATAATGTTTTAAGTAAGTTAATAATTTAAAGAAAGTAAATTCTAGGGATTTAGATCATTGATTCTGTGCATGGTTTTTTATGGGTGTTGCAATTGGATATTCCGTGTTTCCCCAAAACCTTCATGAGTTGGTTGATGTTGATGCTTGTGGGCGTACCATCTTCGTTCCAGTGGTTTTTACATGTGGCCTGATTTAGCAAGACACACTGAGCCGGAATACCTAGGCCTTGCGATTTCCATCCTCCTGATATCAGGTTGGATACACATGCCACTCCCACAATTCCAAGTTCGTCCCTGTCTTTCTGGGTGCTTTTGGAAAATGCTGAAGATTCATGTGTAACCATGTACAATTCAAAACCCTGTTCCTCGCCCATGACAGTCAGTTCAAAGACGTTACATGTTTTTGAACATTTCATGCATTTTAAACCTAAATTTGTTTCTTTTGCTCTGCAATTAGCGTTTGATCTCATACATCCCGGTAAGATCAAAGCTTTCCTCGGCCTTCCATCAAAATCTTTTTTTAGTGTTCGGTTCATTATTTCAGCCCCAAACATGCTTAAGTGGTACTCCACTTCCATTTTGCTGCAGAAGATAATGTCTTCCCTCCAGAGGTGTTCTACTAATTTTTCTTCCAAAAATTTAGCCACATTTACACTGTATTTTCCCAGAACTTCCTTACTTCTCAGTTCGAAGTAGTCTGCAAATTCACATGCTTGTTTCAAATGTTTGGATGCTTCAGATGAATTCATGTTGTTGAAAAACTGTTTCCAGAAATTTAATCGAGCTGTTTCCTGTGTAAAATCTCCAGTGGCTTCGAGGTACTTCAATAGTTTATCGAAGTTTTCCAGGTTAAATTCCAAATTGGAAGGTGTAGCTTTTTGTGGCCACAAGTACTGTGTCATTAACGATCCTCTGATGGTATCAATGACCTCTTTGTGTGATCCATTTTCATTACGCAGACAAACTAGATTTCTGAGTATTAATTGATGTTTTTCATCTAGATTAACAGCTCTACTACCATAAATTCCCCAATAGGTTCCAATCATCAAAAATTCGAAGACGTATTCTTCGAAGTTTCTGGGTTTTGAATCGATTTCACTGTAGTGAATCATCAGCGCAGGTACAAGTGTGGTGTTAATTTTTTCGAATTCTCCCAGAACAACATCTGTCAAATATTCAACATCTTTATAATAATCATCTGGTTTGTCCAAGTTTAGGGAATATGGCGATAAATCCATTTTAAAGCTCCTGTGTTCATTACTTACATTTTTGGAATTATTTTTGAATTTTTAGTAGGTTAATTTTCAATATTAACTAACGTTAGTTAGTTTGATATTGATCGATTGTATAACATGGTATATAAAACTAACGTCCGTTCGTAAGTTTATTAAAATAATCTTTAAAAATATATTAAATAAGAATTAACTCTCATTAAATTAGTAAACTAGTCTGTTTTCATTTACCCCTGATTCTAAGGTAGCATTTCATTCTTCAAAGCATTTATACATAGATCTCGTATAATGTTCCTTTTAAAATTTAGTACACCTTTCACAATCATAAAGTCCAGCACAGTTTTAAGGTCTAATTTTTCTTTGTCAGGGAAGGTAGTACAATGAAGAATGAAAGTTTTGATAAACTATGAGGTGATAATATAATTACAAACCTATTTAGAAAAGAGAACACAGATCAAGTAAATAAATTGATGTTTGGCCAATTGTAAAGGTGTGTTAAATGAATATTTACAGATTATCCATGAAAAATCTTCGAAGGAACAAGATGAGGAATTTTTTTGCCGTTGTGAGAATAAGCTTTGGCGTTCTAATTCTCCTAGTTTTACTGAGTTCTGGTATTGGTTTAAACACATTTTTAAAACAGGCCAACTCATTTCATGTGAACGACAATGTTAACAATTCAGATTTAATTATTTCAACAGTCACTAATCAGCTCAACGCTATTTTAGGAGTGAACAGTACTACTTCTGTTATTGGAAGTAAAATTGATGCTTTAATAAATAACGCAGTATACATACTGGACGGGTTGGCAAGTATCGTGTTCTTAGTTGGGATTTTGGATATAATGAATACAATGGGATTCAATCTCAACGAAAGAAATCGAGAAATTGGAATATTAAAAACCATGGGTTTCTCTGAGAAACAGCTGCTCATCAGCATGTCCCTTGAAGCTGGTTTAATAGGATTCTTTGGAGGCATAGGCGGGGTTGTATTGGGATCTCTTGGAATATCCATAGTTGCAATGTTTATTGGAATTCCAATCTCAATTCTGATTCCTTTATGGTTAATTCCGAGTGTCATAGTGTTGACAACTGTCCTGGCCTCCATCCTTGGACTGGTTCCAGGATGGTTTGCATCTTACAGGAACATTGAAGAGGTGATCCCATGAACACCGACAACTCAAGCATAAGACTCGTTGATGTCTGGAAGATCTACAAGAATGGTGATGAAGTTACACACTCCCTTGCTGATTTGAACCATACATTCCAACGTGGATCAATGAGTATAATCTACGGACCTTCAGGTTCTGGTAAATCAACATTCGTAAGAATTGTTGGGCTGTTAGAGAATATAACCATGGGGCAAATCTTTGTAAATGGAACTGACACCAGCCAAATGTCACGACAGGACAAAAACTCAATTATCCAAAGGGAGATAGGGTTCGTGTTCAGAAACGAAAATCTAATTCCAACACTCAGTGCCTTTGAGAATGTTAACCTTCCAATGAACAATTCCGACAGCAATCTGACCCAAGAACTGTTGGAAACCGTTGGTTTTAATGATTTTAAAAAATATCCAAATGACCTGTCAAAGGAAGAAGAGATAAGGGTTAGTATAGCCAGAGCCATGGTTAACAACCACTCAATACTCATAACAGACGAACCAACTGGAGATTTACACAGATCAGAAGCAGCTAAAATTATGAATCTGCTTCAGGACTTGAATAAATCCTTGAATTTGACCATTATCTTGACCACCAACAACAAAAAACTTGGGGGTTTCGGTGAGTTCTTGGAACTTGAAGATGGAAAATTTATTTGAACAAATGTCAATTAAGCTTATTAAATTTCCATAGGGCTAGTTCTAGATGTGAAGCTCTAATATTTTTATTTTGAAAATTAAAAAATAGTAAAAAAATGTTGATTTTTTCAGTTGGCTCGTGAGAGATCAGTTCGGGGTTGGGATTCCTGGTCAGCTGGTACTACCTGTGTGCCTGAAACCCTGTCAAGGAACCTGTCGTTTGATTTTACAAATATGAATCCCAGTATTAAATCCAGTATTAATGGTAAGTACAGTATCTTCGAGAGACTTCTGATTAAAGATTTTTTGTAGGTTAGATTTCCATCTTCAGCCACAACCTTCAGGTTGAACATCCTTTTTCCCAATGTTTTACCTGTTTTACCTTCGAAGTAGGTGAAGTAGGCTAGTATTATGATGGCTCCTATGAATATCCAATAGTTTAGGGTGGAAAATACTCCAATACCTGCTGTTATCACGAAAACTATTCCACTTAAAATCCACATGAAAAGTGTTAAAATAATTATGTCAACTATTAACGCTATAAGTCGCCGACCCCAAAAGTTTCCCATGTTTATCACGTCTCGAAATATTTGTTTATTTCATGTTAAAATGTATTATACAAAATTTGCAATGAATTAGAATAACTCTAACTCATTTTATTTGTATTCGTCCTTAATAAATTTTTTTAAAAGACCCTGATTTTAGGTTGGTGAAGGATTTGAAAACAATGAAAATATGATTTAACAAACCCTGGGTACAGGATCTGCTATTGGGGCTTCTAAAATTCTTTTACCGCCTAAAAGAGTTTCAATAACCACATGAACATTGTCTGTTACTTCACCTATAATTTGAGCGTCTTTTCCATATTTAGTCTTTCTTATGGCTTCTAATGTTTCTTCGGCCTTGTCTGCTTCCACTCCCATTACGACCTTACCCTCGTTGGCAACTTCGTAGGGATCTAGACCCAGCATTTCAGATGCAGCAATCACTTCAGCTTTGAGTGGGATTTTTTCTTCGTCTATGAGCATTCCAACACCTGACTTTGAAGCCAGCTCATTTAATGCGTTGGCAATTCCACCTCTGGTTGGATCCTTCATTGCTGTAACTCCACCAACCTTTAGTGCTGCTTCAACCATGCCCCATACTGGTGCAACATCAGATTGCAGGTCTGTTTCAAATCCAAACCCTTCCCTGTAGGACATCAAAGATATTCCATGGTCACCAACACTGCCTGTTAAGATGATCTTGTTACCAACTTCAAGGCCAGAGTCCCGTTTAATTTCTCCCTTTTTAACTATGCCTATTCCTGTGGTGGCTATGACTATTTTATCAAGTTTATCATGTTCCATTACCTTAGTATCCCCGGTAATTATCGAAACACCAGCCTCTCTGCAGACTGCATCCATTGATTTGATAATTTTTTCAAAGTCCTCCCCTGAAAAGCCTTCACTTATGACCATTGCATTGGTTATTGCAAGGGGTTTGGCACCCATTACAGAAACATCGTTGACTGTTCCTGCGATGGATATGGTTCCTATGTCTCCGCCAGGGAAGAATATTGGATCTACGGTGTGGCTGTCTGTGCTTACAACAATTTCATAGTCTTCCATTGGAATTGAGGCCCCATCATCGAGATCATCCAGTCCAACTCCACCATTGACACTTTTATTCTTTAAATTTTCAAGTATGATTTCTGAAATGAGACCCTGCATGATCCCACCGCCTGCTCCGTGCGACATACCTATTTTCATAAGATTCACCATTCTCCTTTTTTTGAATTCTTTTGTACTACAAAAATTTTCCATAAAGATGGATAGATGGGAATTTAACCCTTAAAAAAAAACCTGTTCATAATCGTTACAAGTTTGTATCCATTTTAGAACTTAGTTAATTCTGTTTATTGATCGTGATAATATATAAAAACATGAACTACCCAACCATGTGCCATGGTCCATGTTTAACTTTCAAATCTCAAACCAGATTTATGGTTTTAAGGTTCTCTTAAAAAGACCTGAAATGATTTAAATGGTTTTTTAGGTGGGGCACTCGGTTTTTCACCCTGATAAATTATTTTAACCTCGTATCCTAGGGGAATATCCTTAAATTTATTATCCAAAACTGTTGATCCGAAAACATCCACTTCTCCATCTTCAGTTTCCAGGGTGTACTTGTTACTGTGGTACATACCAACATCTTCCTCCATGCGTATGTACTTACCTGAAATTTCATCCCCAATCCTTACAGGTTTCCATACAACATCCTCATCATCCTTGATCTCTTTCCATTCATTTTTATTATCGGTATTTTTAGCCATAAGAATCAGCCTGTTAATATATAAAAAATGTATTTTTTTTTTTTTGGTGTTAGAAAATTACTTTTTTGTAAACATAATAAGTAGTTTGTGAGGGTTAAATTATTGGTTACCATGTCAAGTTGGAGGGTAATTTTTTGCCCACTACTTTCCTAAAAAATTTGCCTGAAAATGGTTTCAGTTTTAATGTGTCAACAATTTCATACCATATATTTTTAAGTCTTCACTAATAAATGATGGAACATACTGAATATTTTGAATGAAGTTTTGAGTTTTGTTTGATTTGATTCCATATCAACAAGATTAATATATTGTGATCTACAAATCAACACTTTCTTAGGAAAGATTATTTGATGCTCTATGAAACTAGTGAGTAAGTAGTTACGACTTCATGCAGACAAATTTTCAAAAATTTAAAAAAAACATTTATATTCAAGCTTAGAGGTGAAATTATGGCAATTTGGCAAGGAAAATCATTAAGAAAACCAACAGGGGCTAGATCAAAGTCCAACAGAAACAAAAGAAATATGGAATTCGGTAGGGACCCTGCAGAAACCAAAATTGGAGATCGTAAGGTTAAAAAAATAAGAACCAAAGGTGGTAACACCAAAACAAGATTATCCACCGATACCAACATCAACGTGGTCGACCCTAAAACCAACAAGGTACAGGTCGCAGAAATAAGCACAGTTGTTGAAAACACAGCAAACACTCACTTTGTAAGAAGGAACATCATAACCAAAGGTGCCGTAGTAGAAACCAATCTTGGAAGGGTTAAAGTAACCTCAAGGCCTGGTCAAGACGGCATGATAAACGGTGTGCTTGTTGAATGAACAAATTTTAAACAAAGTCGAAGAGTTCCTTGGGGATGTGAATAAAAACCTCCCTGAAGGAATGGAACTCGAGTACGAAGGTTTCTATGAGAGAGGATTCTTTGTTACCAAGAAGAGGTATGCCCTCATAGAAAACAAAAATATTGTTGTGAAAGGCTTGGAACTGGTCAGACGTGACTGGGCTCCTGTTGCCAAAAAAACTCAGGAACAGGTTTTAAGAGCTATTCTCGAGGAAGCTAATCCTAAGAAAGCTGCTAAAATCATTAAATCTGTGGTGGAAGAGATCAAAGAGGGAAAAATACCCTTGGAAGATCTGGTGATCCATACACAGATAACCAAAAATCCTGAAGATTACGTTCAGATGGCGCCCCATGTACTGGCTGCAAAGAGGGCCATTGAGAACGGAAGAAAAATTTCGAGAGGATCCATCATCCGCTACGTTATTGTGAGGGGTAAAGATCCCATAAGCAAACGTGCAATTCCCCTGGAAGATGTTGATGTTTCAGATTACGACCCAACTTACTACATAGAAAATCAGGTTCTTCCCGCTGTTTCAAGAATTGTTGAAGCCCTTGGTTACTCAAAGGAAGATATACTTCACAAAGAAAAACAGGTTAGTCTTGATTCATATTTCTCATAGAAACTAAGGTCATGAGGGTAGAAGATGTTAAAATTATTTTACTCAAAACATTTGAAACAAATATTGATGAATAAATTTTGTTTTATTTTTAGTTTTTTTAATTGTCCATTGATTTATGGTTCAGATAAAGAAAGGTTGGTGCAACCATGATAAAAGCTGTTTTTCTCGATATTGATGATACAATCTACAACACATCAGAATTTGCTAAACTTGCAAGGAAAGCTGCATTAAATGCCATGATAGATGCGGGTCTACCACTGTCGCATGAAGATGCCTACAAACTTTTAAGGGAAATAATAAAAGAAAAGGGTTCAAATTACAATAAACATTTGAATGTGCTGACAAAAAGAGTGTTTGGAGAAGAAAAACCGTTGTTAATAGCTATTGGTATGATAACTTACCACAACGTTAAATTTGCTCTTTTAAGATTGTTCCCCAACACCATGCCAACACTGATAGATCTTAAATCAAAGGGTTACAAGTTGGGTGTGATATCCAACGGCTTGACAATTAAACAGTACGAAAAACTGGTTAGGCTGGGTCTGCATCATTTCTTTGATTTCGTGATCACGTCTGAGGAAGCTGGAGTTGAAAAACCAGACGTTAAGATTTACAAACTTGCAATGGAAAGGATGGGATGTGATCCTGAAAATTCTGTTATGATAGGTAACAACTTCCGTGACGATATCATGGGAGCTATAGATGCCGGCATGTCTGCCATATATCTCACACCAGGACTAACAGAACACGAAAGAAAAACAATTAAAGAACGTGAAATCGATCTTGATATAGTATCTGACATTGGAGAGATTAGAAAAATACTCTGATAAAAAATCAAACCACAAATCTTATAATAGCATAAAATGGATAATGGATATATTCATTGTTATTATTTGGGGTGGTGGAATGAATTATTATCATGATTCTAAGATGGAGCAAATATTTGAAGGTCTGAAGCAGCCGAAAACTATTGAAGACCTCCAACTATCTGAATCCTTTATTAAAGATTTAATTTTGAAGATTTTAACAAGCTTTGGTACTGTGAACACCAGTACTATCTACGATATTACCAGTATACACTGGGACATTCTCGAACAATGCCTTGGAAAACTGGAGAAGGAAGGTTTATGTGCACCTGTGAGTGGAAGTTTTCTTTTTTCCAGTGTGCAGTACAGTATTTCTAAAAAAGGCCGTGAAAAGAGCAGGGGCATTAGCGAAGAAAATCCTTACATTGGTGTCGCTCCTGTGAGTTACGAGAACTACTATAAAATAATGGGAGCTCAACTAAAGGGCAGATACCCAATTAATATACCAAAAGAGGTTGTTGAATCAACTTTTAGCGATGTTGTTGGAGTTGAAAATGCTAAAAAATCCCTTATTGAATCTTGTATTATTGGTAAGGGAATTTTTATCTACGGACCTCCTGGTACAGGGAAAACATTTTTAACGGCTAAGATGTCGGATCTGCTGCCTCCTGTAATTATTCCAAAATTTTTGGAGTTCGGTGGTAAGATCATACAGATCTACGATCCAGATTTCCATAAGAGATGCCCTGAACAGCCTGAAGATCCTAGGTGGGTTAAAATACATGCACCATTCGTGTTAACAGGTTCAGAACTTAATTTGAACAAGCTTGAAACCAATTATAATGCTACTAAGGGTGTTTATGAAACTTCGCCTATAATTAAGGCCAACGGGGGAATACTTCTCATTGATGATCTTGGTAGGCAGAGGGATGATCATGACTTGATACTCAACAGACTCATCGTTCCAATGGAAAACAAGAAAGATGTGATCTACGTGAGGGGTATACCTGTGACAGTGCACTGTGATTTTATTCCTGCATTTTCAACCAACCTAGACATAAGCATCATGGATGAAGCCCACTTGAGAAGGGCACCTTTACATGTTTTCCTTAGGAATCCGCCCATCGAAGATGTGGCTGAAGTTTTCAAGCTAAACCTTGATTACCTAAGTGAAGATTATGATGATGAAGTGTTGGAAAGGTTTAAAAATATTTACTGTGACTGTGATGATGGTGGGGAAGGTTTAAACCCAACCTTTGCACATGCAAGGGATGTGGCCCAGATCTGTCAGGCCGTGCGTATAAATCAGGAAAAAGAAAGGGTAGACTGCAATGTGCTTGAAGATGCTCTTCAAAGACATGTTCTTATTGTTCTTCAGAGGATGAACATAGACATCTCCCAAATAACCCGTAAAACACGTTCTTTCAGGATTAAAACCTCCCAAATTCAGGAGGCCAAACATGCCATCCGAAACTTCGGAGCATCCAAACTGAGCCATGAATCTGAAGCTGTTATTATTGATATAGATGATAACATAACTCCAGTTCAGCTTGCCGAATATCTGCACAGCTCAGGCATCGAAGTGGACAGAATAGACATGATAGCAGAATCAGAAAAGGAAATTAAACGTACAATTTTTGATGTTAATTAAATTCCTTTTATCTGCACCCCATTTTATTTTTTGATCATCAATTATAGAGAATCTATGGAAACTGCAAATTTAGTTATTAAAATCAAATTATCGTGGTGAGTTTAGCCCATCCATGGAAAGGAGTTTGATGCAGCTTAGAGTAGTCATAGTGTTACTTGTTAATTTTGGAAGTGATCCAACCAAAAAAAAATACCTAAATTATATATCCCTCAACACCATACTATTATGAAAATTTAAATTAGTAGAATGAAAATTTATTTATTAGAACTAAGTTTTTAAATTTATTCCATCAAAAAGTTTTCTGAAGTGATCCAAATGGCAAATCCATCGGCAATATTATTTTCTCACATAATTCCACCAATAATGGCAGTGATAAGTGTTATTCTAATTTGTGCAGGAGTTATGGACAAAAAGAATGTTTACACCATAATTGGAATTATACTGTTCTTCGCAGCAGGTATCATTCCATTTTTGATACTTCCATTCTTGTTGAATTAAAAAAAAATAACCAAATTTACTATTTATTTATTTTTAGTTGGATTTTAAAAATTAAATTTAGGGTTTTAGGTTTTATTAAACAGAATCTTCAATATAGGCTTCGATCTCTAGGTTGTTACCATCTACTTTTATCTCGTAATCCTCTTCGAAGATGAGTTTTGTTCTTAGTGATCCACTTGTTTCACTGTTGAATGTGTCGAAGTATATTTCTCCATAGTCCA
>JAEZAV010000002.1 GCA_023430285.1 Methanobacteriota archaeon
AAACCACAACAAACAAATTTTTCGAGTTAAATCCCATTCAATTCCCCCATTTTATCCCTTGTTTCTCAAAAAGTTTTTTAAAACCTTAGAACTTGGAAAATTCCAAGCATTCAATAACTAAAATCAATTCATGATACTACTTTTTTAATTCAAAATATAAAAAAATATCCAAATTCGACTTGGATCCCCCAGATTTTAGGGGAAGGTCTTGAACAATTTGAGAAAATTGAAAAACAGGAAAATGTTCATGAAAATGTGAATAAATAGCTATTTATTTGACTATCAAGCGGTTTTAGATTGAACGCCGGGACTGGGATTTGAACCCAGGACGAACGTACGTTCAACAGGATTTCGAATCCTGCGCCTTACCTGACTAGACTATCCCGGCAGTATTTTTATTGACAATATCTCTAATTGGAATTTACTCCAATATAACAATTTAGTTTTCATGGATATAATATTCCTCAAAAAAAAATAATCTTCATCCAAAAAAAATTTGTTCTGTGAAATTCAAATATAACAGCTGAACACAGTTTGTTTCCATACCTAAAAATTATCAATAAATCGGGGGAGTTTGAAATGCAGAAAATTGAATTCAGCATGGAAAATATCAAGCGATGTCTATGTAGTGTATGTGATGTGCAAAAAAGAAGTGCGTGTGCAAAGGACAAGCAAAAGTTGATGCTTTTAATTAAAAATCAGGACCTTGACAGTCCAATGATGATGGGTCCAGACAAGGTTCCAGGACTTTACTGTTCAACTGGAAAAGCTGTTTGTCAGGACATTGACACCCATGAAATATGTAAATGTGATGAATGCCCTGTTTGGATGGAATTTTCCCTGGATAAATTTGAAAACAACAGATACTTCTGTGAAAATGGAAAGTTCGAACCCTAAATTAAGAGATCATTAAAGCTCTAACTTTAAACTGCACAGTTATTTAATTTTTTAACCATGAAAATTGGATTAAACTATTCAGTAGGCCAATTTATTTGTGAATAATTCGTTTTAGTTGAAGGTGGAGTATTAGTTAATATTTCCTGTAAAAGTGTAAAATAGCTTCATATAACCATTGTGATCCGGCCTTTGATCGTAACTATTTATATTTAGAAAGTAGTAACCTAAATTTAGAGTCTGAAAGGAGGCGCGTGTTACAACAATAGATACCTTTCGATTTCTATATTTGCAGGGTCATTATGGGTTTTTTAACCTAACAATTCCCTGCTCAACTTTAATTTTAATGTTCAAATGAAAAAATATATTAATTTTAAATATTCATAGAATTTTTATTGATTAATTTCTTTGATTGAGAATTGAATTTTTTAGGATTGAATTTATGATTGGGGCTGATTGAAATTTTAGATTATGAAAAGGATGAGATTATAGCTAAGCTTGAAAGCGACTTGAAAACCATTGAAACTAAAAATATTGAATTGAAGTACACCAACAGAAACCTTATTTCCACAGTTTCTGAGCAAAAAAAGATGCTTAAAGTTTTAAAAGCGAAGCTTGAAAATTTAGAATCCACAAAAAATCATCCTGCCCCGAAAAATATTGGAGAACTTAAAACCAAGTATCAGAAATTGTTGGCTGACCATGAAGATCTGAAGGCCAAGTACCAAGCTTTACAAAAGGAGCTTGCAGAACTTAAAAACAAAGGTTCAGACACAAAATCTGGTCAAGGATTGTTTGGAAGGTTTTTAAAACGAACTGATGCAGATAAATCCCATGAAGATTCTGGAAAGGAATCCAAAAAATAATTTCTTCAATGGATTTAGAACTTAAAAAAATTTTTTACAAATTAAAAGGTGTTTGTGTATGGTTTTTCATGTTATGCTTGTACCCACCCTTGGATGTCCATCTAACTGCGGTTACTGTTGGAGTTCTGAGGAAGGTTCCGAGCTTATGAGTATTGATACATTGAAACAAACAGTTAACTGGCTTAAAACCCTTCGTGAAGATAGTGTTACAGTGACGTTCCATGGTGGAGAACCTTTGCTTGCGGGTTTAGAATTTTTTCAAACAGCACTCCCACTCATCAAAACAGAACTTGACCATTTAAAACCAGCCCTTGCAATTCAGACCAACCTATGGAACATGACAGATGACCTTGCAGAACTCTTCAGTACCTACAACATCCCAATTGGTTCGAGTATAGATGGGCCTGAAGATTTAAACGACTATCAAAGGGGTGAGGGTTACTACCAGAAAACCATGCAGGGTTACAAAATTGCCAGGGCACATAACTTAAAGGTTAGTTTTATCTGCACATTCACATCCCATTCAATCAAACACAAGGAAGCTATTTTAAACTACTTCCTTGAAAATGATCTGACACTCAAACTGCACCCATCACTACCATCCATGCGGGATGATAATCCTGATGAATGGGCACTGTCCCCTGAGGATTATGGAGAACTTCTGGTTTACCTGCTTGAAGAGTACCTGGACAAAATGGATGAAGTCGAAATAATGAACATCGACAACCTTGCAAAGAGCGTGTTCAGAAGAAGGGGTACTGTCTGCACCTTTGTAGACTGTATGGGCGACACCTTTGCCATAGGTCCCGATGGAAGTATTTATCCCTGCTACAGATTTGTGGGAATGCCAGACTACGTAATGGGAAATGTTCATGACAATCCAAGTCTGGATGATCTTGCTGAGTCCAAACCATGGCAACTCTTGATGGAATTTAAAGACTTCGTTGATACAGACTGTAAGAGATGTAACTACGTGAAGTTCTGCAGGGGAGGATGTCCATACAACGCCCTGGCAATAACAGATGCCAAGGTTGAAGCTGTTGATCCGCACTGCATTGCTTACAAAAGAATATTCAAAGAAATTACAGACAAGGCCACCAAGGAAATGTTATCAGGATCACTCATGGGAAATTCCAAACCCTCAAAAACCACCAAGTACAGCATCATGGACCTCATGCTCAAAGAATCCAGATAAAACCATTATTATATATTTTTAAATAAATTTACAGTTCTAAGGATTTTGAAACTTCGAATACAAACTGAGCTTGTTTTAATTCGTCTTTGAATTATTTGCTACTAAAATAAATAGCTGTTCGTACATACTAATGATAACAGGAGATGTGATAACATGAATCTTGGTAAACTGAATGAAAAATGTCCGAAGTGTGGTTGTAAAGACAAAACCCTCAAAAGAGATTTGGATTCTGAATTTCATGCCCATGCAAAAACAGGATCACTCACCTGCAGCGAGTGTGGCTACGTTTTTGTAAGTAAAGAGGACGAAGAAACAGAATAAAAAAAAAGATTAGCAAGAAGGGGCACAGATTAAATTTACTCATGTTAACTATTCAAATCTGTTGCCACAATCTTGACAGAAGTTAGCATTTGTTTGATTTATACTCCCACATTTTGAGCAGGATTTATTTTTTGGTAACAAATTGCTTCCACAATTGTTACAAAATTTAGCAGACTCACCATTATTTTGACCACATTTAGGGCATAAAGTACTTGATTTTAAAGGATTTACTATGTTATTGGGGTTGTAATCATAGACTTTTTCAGGATTATTTTTTCCATTATTATTTTTCATTGACGTAGCAATAAATCCCACAATCATTACTAATATCACGAACCATAATGGGCCAAAAACAAAAAAAGCTCCTTTTTCATCCTGAATTATGTTACATTTTTCGATTTTTATCATTACTGCTCCTAAATTTTCAAATCTGGTCACTGATTTTTCTTAAAAAAAATAAAAAAAGAAGTATCAGTAATAATCAAACACTTCAACATGCCATTTGTTTAGATTTGCTGCTATAACGCTCAGATAATAATTTCCAGGACTGGCTGTGACTTCAAATTCATCACTCTGACTGGATTGGCTGAATGTGCCCATGTCTCCAGAACCAACATAACTTTTGGTTTCACCTTCAGGATATGCAAAGAAACTCATGAGTGCATATTCAGGACTGCTAGTTGAAGCGTTTATAACCACTTTAAATTTAGTTCCCTTGGTAGTGAATGATGGCGTGTTTTTATCACCACTTCCAGTGAAGTTAGCAACACTGTGCCATGTTACTGCAGGTGCAGTAGTCTGTGCTTGGTTTGTTGATTGTGGAGCATTGCCCGTAGTAGTTGCTGTATTCTTATCTGGGGTAACCATTGAACCTATTGCAAAAAGTATCAAAAGACCAACACAACAAACACCGATACCAATGGCTATTTTCCCGCCCTTACCTTGATCATTCCAAAATTTACCTATTCCATTTGCGGATGTTTTATTTGGATTTACTGAACCCTTTAAGCTCGTTAGTTCTGTTCCACAGTTCTGGCAAAAATCCGCATTATCACTATTTTCTGTTTTACATTTTGGACAAATTTTTGTCATTCTTATCATTCCTCCCTTTAATTTGAAAAAAAATATTAGCCCATTAAAATAGCCCATTTAATAGCTTTGAGCAAAATAGCTAGGCCAACACCACCCATTAAACCCGTAAAAAATCTTAAAATATTGTTACTTTCTCTCAATCCTAATAATTGAGTAAAACCATCAAAAATGGTAGGGATCAACATTAAACTAGCCAATATAATTATCGGGATGGTGTATGGAATATAAAGAAAATAAGCTAGAATGAAGTACAAAGAACCAGCCAAATAAAATCCTGTGCACCTTGAACATACTGGGAAGTAATATCCGCGTATGTTAAATGTTCGTTCTGGAATACGGTGACATAGAAAATTTGTGAAAATATTGTAATCAAATGTTGCATCTTTGGTAGTGGTATTGTTTACACTGATTTTGTTCTTCCAAGATTTTAAAAATGACAGTCCCCATCCCCCCAATTAATATCAGATAATTAGATAGCTTAAAAGTTACCTATTAAAGCAAAATAGAAACTGTTTATTAAAATGATTTTTTTTACCATTTATTTTATGATTATAATGGAATAATAATCCCCATCACACCATTAAACAGAACAAGATTTCTATTTTATAAATATCTAAAAAAAATACGTGGTTCTATCAAAAATAAACAACGAACTTGAGTCATTATACAAATTAAAGCTCACAAACTATTTGGACATTGAATTCATCATCAACCCATAATCCTACTACATCACAGGCAGAGTAAGATTCCTTGATACGTTTCACAGATTTAATTATCTGTTCCCTATGTGTTTCATCATCCATAGGATTTGCTAGGCAGTCATGATGTCCCACAACAAATATAAGTTCAGTTGAATGGCCTTCATGAGAAAATGTTAGTTTTTCAAAAATATCTGCTACATTGCTATTCTTATCTGCAAGAACACCATTTACTCCTGGTGCAGTTATCATGTCTACGTATTTAACGTCGTAATTATTTAGTATCCAGTTTATTACAGGTAGTTGAACTCTACCGTCGATACAGTTGAGACAGGTTACAAATTCATTTTTCATAGCACATTACTCCACTATGTAGGATCGATTATGATCGAACAATTTTAAGATGTTATGAAATATTAGCCTAATATAGTTAACCCTTTCAAGTAAGCACAGAGGGATATAATGATAATACTGAATTAATATTGCCAGAATAAGATCAGTGCATTTTCAAGAAAAAAAGAAGGAAGGAAAAGTAAATTTTAAACTTATTTTATCCCGTGCATCATGGTTTCGAGCCTTTTCCTTATTAGGAACAGTATCACAGCTGCTATGAGGGACATGACCACAAATATCATGAAGAATGATGTGAAGCTGTTGATGGGAATTCCAAGTAGGTATGGTGTTGGTAAAGATGGATCTGGGTACAGTGTGCTTATCTGTCCTGCGAGTATGTTTGCAACTGCACTTGTTAAAAACCATACACCCATGAGTAGGCATGTGAATTTTTTAGGTGAAAGTTTTGTGACCATTGACAGACCTATTGGTGAGATGCACAGCTCTCCAAAGGTAAATAGTACGTAAACTGCTATTAGCCAGAGTGGGCTGATGCTTGCTGCACCATGATCCAGTGGTCCCGTTGCAAACACCAGGAGCATGAACCCCGAAGATAGTAGGAACAATCCCATTGCCATTTTAAGTGGTATGGATGGTTCTTTTCCCATATCCTTTAGTTTAAGCCATAATCCTGCGAAGATTGGTGCAAATAAGAGTATTGCAAGTGGGTTTACAGATTGAAACCATGCTGCAGGTATGCTGAAGTTAATGGCAGTTACCACGCGATCAACGTGCTGCTCTGCCAGGAAGGTTAACGAAACTCCTGCCTGTTCAAAGGCTGCCCAGAAAAATATTCCGAAAAATGCAAGGATAAATATGACCAGTATCCTCTGTTTTTCCACCCATGTGAGCGTGCCCTCTGCCTTGGTACAGTTCTCTGGATCGTATTTGTGGTTTGGAACCACACCCACTGATCTTCCCTCTGGATCAACTAAAAATCTGTTCTTTCCCAGTACAAAAACCACCAAACCAAATAGCATCCCTATTCCTGCGATTAAGAAACCGTACATGAAGTTGGTTGGATCTCCTGTGTCTGCAAATCCTCCTATTAAAAGTGGGGATATCAGTGCACCGAGGTTGATTCCCATGTAGAATATGGTGAATGCTGAATCCCTTCTTCCATCATTTTCAGAGTAGAGAAATCCGACCATAGATGATATGTTGGGTTTGAAAAATCCATTACCAAAAACCAGTAGGAACAAACCAATCAAGAAGAATTCAGTTTGAGGGTTAAAAACAAAGAAATTGTTGACTGTACCAGCAGCCTGGGGCGTGTAAAGGTAACTGCTCAGGGCAAGTGAAAACTGACCCATTGCCATTAAAAACCCACCCGTGATTATTGATTTTCTGTTACCCCAGTACCTGTCTGCGATGTAACCCCCAATTAAAGGTGTCAGATAAACCAGTCCAGTGTAGTATCCATATATGCTGGATGTGAATGCTGTGCTGTAGAACAAAGCCTTTATCATGTACAGTGAGAGTATTGCCCTCATACCGTAGTAACTAAATCGTTCCCACATCTCAGTGGTAAATAACAGGTACAATCCCTTTGGATGCTGTTTAAACATTATATAATACTCCTATGCAAAATCTTCCTAAAATCTAACCCCGATGTTTTTAAAACTAATTGTTAAGTTATAATGGAAAATTTAAGATATATAAAACTTGTTATTATTAATCTGAGGATTCGTGCGAATTAGTATAATTAAAAGGGATGAAAATAGATTAAAATGTGGCAGAAAAATCTGAAAATATGACCCTTAACTAGGGTAACCTTTATGCTAAAAGAGGTTAAATAATATATAAAAAAATTTTTAACTTTAATTTAAAGAGCTTTGATTTCTAAAAATAGTGTTGGTACTTATTGGTAGATCCATAAATATTGTAAGAATTCAAAAAAAATGCTTGATAAATTTATAAAATAATAATGTAGGTGTAATCAAACATGATAGTTAAGGAATGGTGCATGTACTGCGGGGAATGTGCAGGAGTATGTCCTCGTGCATTAATAGAAGTCCGTGAGACAAGTTTAATTTTTAACGAAGAAGGATGCAAAGACTGTAGGATATGTGTAAGCGTGTGTCCTATTAACGCTTTGGACAAAGAAGAATAAAATTTTTACTGGAGATGTATACATATGAAGTTAATAGAGACAGACGTTCTTGTTATTGGAGCAGGTCCAGCAGGATCATCCACTGCTAAATACGCTGCACAAAACGGTGCAAAAGTTATACTTATGGATAAAAAATCCGAAATTGGAGCACCAAAA
>JAEZAV010000104.1 GCA_023430285.1 Methanobacteriota archaeon
AATTTCACTTAAATATTTAGCAAACGTGGGAATTATTGGTTCATGTGGTTTCAATATGTCCAGAACTATCCTAATAAGGCCTTTTGCCACTTTAATTTCCTCCGATTTTTTTTAACTATGATGTTACAGAACTTACTCTTTCTGTTCATCAAACTTTATTATGTATCAGTTGATAATGAGATCAACTTTCTATATACATTTTCTGAATTTTAAATTTGATTCAAATATATTATGATTGATTGTATGTTTAGGGTACATTATCACCATAGCATTAAAATAAACTACAATTGGTAGTGCTGTGTCAGTGAGGATCACTTTAACTAGTAACAATTTTTTTTTCATTGGGTCAAAATGGAATCTTCATTTAGAAACTCAAATTTTTAAATTCATTTCAACCAATTTTGTTAGTGTTTCATATAGTAATATTACCATAAATAATTTAAATCAGCGAGTAATTAGTCGTTATAATCCTTTAAAATCCTTAAAATAGTGATTTATTAATACTGCTTTCAATTACTTCAATTTTATATATAAGATGGGTTATAATATGATATAGATACTTATCAACATCATAAAAAGGGCTTATAGATGAGTTTTAAAAAACTATCATGTATTATAGAGGAACTCAAGATCTGTGCGGAGCAGGGAATGCCAATACTTATCGAGGGAAAAAAAGACGAAAATGCTTTGAAGAAACTTGGTATCAATGGTACTTTCATTAAAGTCTCAGGTTCTGGTCTTAAATTATTCGAAATTGCTGAAAAATCTGTGAAATTGTCCTCAAAAGTTGTTATCCTTACAGACTTTGATAAAAAAGGAGAACAACTTGCCAAAAGACTTGCAGAGGATATACAAAGTCTTGGTTCATATCCAAATCTGGAGATCAGAAGAAAAATTATGGGTATTACCAGGAAATTCATAAAAGATATTGAGAGCCTCCCAAGGCACATGGAGCAATTAGAACTCGAAGAAAAACCCGATGGTGTTAGTGATAATTTCGATCATCAACGTTTCTGTGTCAGATACTGATGCCAACTGGGCATGATATAATCATCATGAGAGTATCTATACAAGAAGGGGAGGCCCAAAAATGGGAAAAGAAGAGATTAGTACGACTAAATATCTTATTCACGCTCAAATTAATGCTAATGGAATTGTTGAAAAGCCAGATGTCGTTGGAGCAATTTTCGGACAGACTGAAGGGCTTTTAAGTAACGATTTAGATTTAAGGGAACTGCAAAAAACTGGTAGAATTGGAAGGATTAAGGTCAACATTAACTCCAAAGCAGGCAGATCCAAAGGAGAAATAGTCATTCCATCCAGTCTTGACAGGGTTGAAACCGCCATTCTCGCAGCATCACTAGAAACCATCAACAGGGTAGGACCTTGCGAAGCATACATCCAAGTTTCTAAAGTTGAAGATGTCAGGGCAGTTAAAAGGAGAAAAGTGGTAGACAGAGCTAAAGAGCTTTACAAGGGCATGATGGAAGAAGTAACTCCAGAAAGTCTGAAAATGATTGAAGAAGTCAAAGAAGCCATGAGAATCCATGAAATTGCTGAATATGGTGATGACAGACTTCCTGCAGGTCCAAATGTTATTTCATCCGATGCCATACTGGTAGTTGAAGGAAGGGCAGATGTTCTGAACCTCCTCAGGTATGGTGTGAAGAACTCCATTGCAGTTGAGGGTGTAAGTGTACCTAAAACAGTTGCAGAATTAACCAAACATAAAACAGTCACAGCATTTCTAGATGGAGATAGGGGTGGAGATCTAATTCTTAAAGAACTTCTACAAGTTGGAGAAGTGGACTACGTTACCAGAGCTCCTCGAGGAAAAGAAGTCGAAGATCTTAGTAAAGAAGAAGTCATGGTTGCACTCAGGGACAAGATCCCTGTTGAACAGATATACCACGATGTTGGTGTGAAGGTTGAGAAGGTTGAACCTAAAGGACCAGATAAAATAACAGTTTTAAAGGGTATTTTAAAGGATCTTGAAGGGTCTGGAAATGCCGAAATATTGGATGATGCACTCAACATATTGAAGGAAGTTAAGGTTGAAAACCTGTACGATGAACTCAAAACAGTGAATAACAGTGCATACGCAGTTGTTTTTGATGGAGTTATCAGTCAAAGACTGATAGATATGGCCAAAGAAAAGGGTTTGAAACATATAGTGGCCGTAAGAATGAGTGATGTAGTAAAAAAACCAAGTCCCATAAAGGTAATAACCAGATAACTCATATTTAATTGAAAAATCTGTAAAAAAGGGATCATACAGGGATTATGAATTTAATCCCTGGGGGAATTTTTTATGTACGTAAACATGAAAAAAGAATTTTTAAGAGATATTAACACTACTAAAGATATTCTCATACCTAAAGATCCGCTTGAGAGAGTTATTGGACATGAGGATATTATAAGATCCGTTAAAATTGCTGCTAAACAGAGAAGAAACCTTCTACTTGTGGGTCCTCCAGGAATTGGAAAATCTTTAATTGCCCAGGCAATTTCATTCCATCTTAAAAAACCCAACGAAGAAATAACAGTTGTTCAAAACCCTGAGAGACCTGAGAGACCATTTGTTGAAACTAAAACCCGCAATGAAATGGAACATGAAAAAAGAGATCTTGAAAGGGCAGAGGGAGAATTGGTCAGTCCTGAAAATGTTCCAGAAGCAGTTGCAGATAGATTAGGTTTTCGATGTGTAAACTGTGGAGGGTACAATAATGCTTACCAGAGCATATGTCCCAACTGTGGTGCAGATAAATATTCCCACATTAACGCCCGACGGAAACATCTGGGAGATCTCCTTGGAATGTTTGAGATGAACGAGGGATCTGTTAACATTCCCCAAGAAAGGGTTACAACTACCAGAATGAAAAATGGTAGGGAAGAAGTAGTTATCTATGAACGTGTTGATGGGGAACACATCAAGATACTGGATCAGCATGCCCTAGAAAAACGAAGGGAATTGGTGGAAGAAAAACCAAAGAATGTAATTATCCCAATCGATAGGAAATTGTTTATTCAAGCCACGGGTGCCAGTGAAACTGAACTTTTAGGTGATGTGCGTCATGATCCTTATGGTGGACATCCAGAGTTAGGTACACAACCCTATGAACGTGTGGTTCCTGGTGCTGTTCACGAAGCACATGAAGGAGTACTTTTTATAGATGAGATCATCCATATCGCACCCCTCCAACGCTACATTTTAAGTGCTATGCAGGACAAGGTGTTTCCAATAGTTGGAAGAAACCCACAGAGTGCTGGAAGTTCTGTGAGGGTGGATAATGTTCCTTGCGATTTTATATTCATAGCAGCGTGCAATATCAGAGATATTCAACACATACTACCTCCCCTACGTTCTAGAATTCAGGGTGAAGGTTATGAAATTTTGATGAATACGACAATGCCTGATAATGAAGAAAATAGGGCTAAATTAGCCCAATTCGTTGCCCAAGAAATAAAAATGGATGGAAAAATACCCCACGCAACAAGAAGGGCTGTTGAAGTTTTAATTGAAGAAGCAAGGCGAAGGGCAGAATCAATTGATGAACAAAAAAATTCCTTAACACTGAGACTAAGGGATCTAGGTGGATGTTTGAGGATGGCAGGGGACATGGCCGTTATGGAATCCAGTGATCTTATAATGGAAAATCACATGAGTTTCGCCATAAAAAATGCCCTATCTATAGAAGATCAGATAATAAAAAGGTACAGTACCTTTGAAAATGCATTTAACAAGGATATTTCCAGTTCTCAAAACATGGGTACTGGACAGAAACAGAATCCAAATGAAAACGTTGACAGAAGTTACATGTAAACCCCCAACAATAAACTTAAACTATTTACATTAATAACATAAAACATCTACTAAAATAAATAATTAAAAACAAATTTAGGTTCTCTGACTAAAATGAATCCCTACTCAAACCAACACTGGAAAAATATCGAGGGTGGTTCGGCACAGTTGCATGGGACAGTTTCAAGCGAGTCTGGGCATGTTTTGAGGGAAAATATACTCGATGCCTTTGATTTTCCTGAGATGATTGAAGATTACCTCATAGAACTGGAAATAAGGAACTACTCAAAAAACACCATTAAAACCTACAGATCCATCATAATTAATTTTCACAAATTTTTAAAGGGCGAAAAGGATCTGTACGATGAAAGATTAGTTTTAAGAGCTTTTAAGAGATATATTCGTTATCTTAAACGGGAAAAGAATGTATCACAAAATTATATTTACCTGGTAACTGTGGTTGTCAAGAAATTCTTTGAATTTGGAGGTATCGGTGTTTTAAGGGATGTTCAAACACCTAAAAGGACCAAGTCCCTTCCAAAATCATTAAATGAAAATGAGATACTGTCACTCATCAATGCCATGGACCATGATAAAGATGATTATCTATCCGAAACTTCAGAATTTTTAAGGCTCAGAAACAAGGTGATACTTGCTCTATTGTACTCTTCTGGATTGAGGGTTTCGGAGCTTGTGACCCTGCATTCAGATAGCTTTGATCTGACTGACAGAACCATCCGTATCAGGGGAAAGGGTGAAAAGGACAGAATTGTACTTTTCGATGAACAAACCAAGGAGCTCCTTGAGGATTATCTACAAGTCCGGGGAGATCATAGTGATTACCTCTTTGTAAACAGATCTGGAAATCATCTAACACCCAGGTACATACAGATGATGATCAAGGATTATGCAAAGGCAGCTGGTATTAAAAAGAAGGTTACGCCCCACATATTAAGACATTCCTTTGCAACCCACTTGCTTAAAAATGGAGTGGATATAAGGGCAATACAACAATTGTTAGGTCATTCAAACCTAAGTACTACTCAGATTTACACAAGCGTGGACATGCACACCCTTAAAAATGTTTATGACAGGGCTAAATTGTCATAATAATTTTAATTGTAGCTTCAACGCATGATTGACGTATTAATTAAGTATTTTATTTGACTATTATCTAATCAAACCAGGAAATATTTACATGGGTTGGAATTTTTCATTCTATGTTCTTGATGGAGAAATTAGGAATGGACTTTGAAAAACCAAGGATAGTGGTGAGTAAATGCATTGAATTTGCACCGTGCAGGTACAATGGGCTCATGATAAAGAGCAGCATAGTTGAGAAATTGAAGGATTATGCAGATTTTTTGCCGGTTTGCCCCGAAGTTGGTATGGGTTTGGGAGTTCCAAGGGATCCCATAAGGGTTGTTGATTCAGGGGATGGATTGGAATTATTCCAACCAAAGACTGGGAAAATTTTCACGGACGAAATGAATGAATTTTCAAAGACATTTTTAGAATCAATATCTGATGTAGATGGATTCATACTTAAAAACAAATCTCCCTCTTGCGGTGTTAAAGCCATTAATATTTATCCATCTTTTGAAGATTCAAGACCTAGAAAGGATGGAGTAGGACTTTTCGCAGTCAATGTTTCGAAGTATTTTCCAGAATTACCTTTGGAAGATGAGGGAAGGCTTAGAAACCTTATTATTAGAGAAAATTTTTTAACAAGCATATTCGCCCTTGCGAAGTTTCGTAGGGCGATGGCTGGAGATTTCAATGATCTTATCACGTTTCATACAAAAAATAAACTTTTGTTAATGTCTCGCAGTCCATACTACCTTAAATTAATGGGACAAACCCTGGCAAACAACGATAAAAAATCGATTGATAATATTAAGGCTGAGTACAAAGGACTTTTATTTAGATCCCTTGCAGAAGATTCAAACCCCTCATTAAATGTAAATGTTATGATGCATGCCATGGGATACTTCTCTAAAGGGATCAAACACGATGAAAAAACAGTATTTTTAAACACATTAAATGATTACAAAGATGGACGTATACCCCTTTTGGTTTGTTTAAAAATGCTTGAACTTTGGATTATTAGATTTGAAAATGATTATTTGGCTGAACAAACTTTTTTTAAACCATATCCTCCTGATTTAATGCAGATAACCTTTATTTAAAATGGTGCTGTTGGCAACATTTTTTTGGAAATCATGCATGCGACTATTTCAAGCTGTATCTACAATCTAATCCTTAATCATGCTATTTTTACAAGGATTTTCAAAGTGTTCTAAAAAAAGTATTTATAATATCTTAACATAATTAATTAAGGGAATGGGTAAAAGTACTTTAATCTTCAAAAAGCTATTTTTTCCATCTAAAGGATCATATTTCTGTTTAATTAAATTAATTCGTAATTTTTTAGGTTTAGACTGTTGAAGTATCAATGTAAGGAGGAATTTAATGGAGATAACAATTGACAATTATTTTGAAAAGAGATACACACTTTTTAAATGGAGATCCGAAACTTCAAATGCTAATAAATTGGTGATGGCATTTTTCATGGCCTGTTTAACTGGTTTAATGGCCCAAATAGTTATTCCTTTACCTTGGACTCCTGTACCTATTACTGCACAAACCTTTGCTGTACTGTTTGCAGGAATAGTACTTGGAAGGTACTGGGGCGGTTTGAGTATGCTGATCTACATAGCAATAGGCTTAATTGGTGTTCCATGGTTTGCAGGAATGACTGGCGGAGTTGAAATCCTATTTGGAGCATCTGGAGGATTCTTAGTAGGATTTGTATTGGCAGCCTTGGTTGTTGGATCTTTATCTGATAGGTACGTCAAAGTGAGAAACTTCATGCCGATGTTCACTTTGCTAGTATTTGCAAATTTCATCCTAATCTATGTACCCGGTGTCATAGGTCTGGCTGTATTCATGTACATTGCCAACGGCACAGTGCCTGGAGTATGGACCTTACTTGCAATGGGTGTATTGCCATTTGTAATTGGAGATCTAATAAAAATCGGTGGAGCTGCAGCACTTGCAAAAGCAGTGACTCCAAAGGACTCATTTATCTAAATTTTTAAGGTTTGATGATGCTCGATAGTACTGATAAAGCTTTGATTAAAATTCGAGCTCATCATCTACTTTGTTTACAGGGATTTCAAGGCTATGGATATAATAAAAATTTTACACTTGGAATGAAAGAAATACTAAAGGTCTTGAAATCAAATCCTTCTCCAAATATTCAAGTGGTGACAGAAGCAGATGAAATATGTGGCATATGTCCAAATTTAGTGGATGGAGTGTGTGTGGATTGCTTAAAAATAAAAAAGATGGATATAAACGTTATAAAAACCATTTCTTTAGAGAATAATCAAATTATAACATTTAAAAAAGCTTTACAAATTATTGATAAAGAATTAAGCCTGGAATCTATTAAAACAATTTGTGAAGACTGCATTTGGATGGATAAATGTCTATTTTTTCTTAATAAAATTGGATAAACTTGAATCTCAATAATTCGATGTTCAGATTTTTCACATCGTCATTTTAAACTACCCTTCTAACAAAACTTTATGTAACAAAACAAGATATATAAGTAATAAAACTTTTAAGTTTTACATGAAAGAACATCATTTGTTTAGGAGCATACCAAATTGAAAAAATTAACGATTTTAGTCATGGTAGGTTTAATTTGTGTAGGTTTATTATTAGTTGGTTTAGAAATTTCTTATTCAAATAATAATAATACTAATAGTAACTATTTTCAAGGTTTAGAAACAAATCCTTCCCATGCAGACATTATGGTGCTTGGATCAACATATTTATATGTTCCCAAAAATGCTAAGGTTGTTACACAAGTGGATCGTGTCATCAAAGACGTTGCTTCAAACGTAAATGTTAACACCCCTCCAGGCCAGAGTCCGAACTCTTCAAAACAACTCGTGCCCTATATGGAAGGTACCAGGGTTGCAGAACTCATGGACTACGCCGATGTAAAGGTTATTCCGATTACAGGGGTTCCAATAAAAAAAATCAACGGGGAATGGTACGGGCCAGATGAAGCTGGAAATTTCCAATTTGGAGTTGACCCCAGTAAAGCAGGGTCTCTGTTTTCAATAAATGGTACTGATAACAACACCAAGATCGAAGTAAACACGCATGGAATGAATGTTCTTGTTCCCGGAGCCATAAATAACCAGGCATATTTGGTTGTTGCATGTGGAGATCTGCCTGGTAAGGCTAAGGCAGAAAAATATCTTTCTAATCATGGAATTAATTGTTATGCTCCATGTGACCGGTTTTCAGCACTAGTAATGCCCTACAATGGAACCGGAAAAATAATGGCAGGAGAACCCATAAGAAAGTGTTTAACAGGTGATGCTGCAGTAATTGGTGCCCAGCCCATTGCCATACAAACCAACGAAACAATTGTGGTACAAACCACCAATAAAACTTACCCTGATCAGTACTGCGATACTCCCAACAGATACTTTCACTGTCTAGAATCAGCTTACAACATGAATCTCAAGTTAGATGTTGTTGATGCAGGCAAAGGAGAATCCGAAAAGCTAATTAATGAGACAAAAATTACTGGATCAAAGGTTATTGGAGTTCGAGTTTTAACTATTCAAGATAAAACTGCCGTTGCAAACTGGCTTAGATCTGATCCTGAAAATCGGGCAGTACTCTTCCATTCAGCAGCTTACGAGCCGGGTTATTCACTTTTCATTGAATATCCAAATCAAGTAACTGGACAGGATTTAAATCCTGTTTTCATTAAACAAATCTCAAATGCTCAGTTAAATCAGATATTTGAGGAAATTCGAAGTTTATGGTGTTAAAAAAAGGAATTTACATTTTTTTACTGTAACAAACCGCAAGACCACCTTCTGAAGTTTCTCTGTAATGTTTTTTCAGGTCTCTACCAGTCCTGGCCATGGTATCAACTACTTCATCAAAGGACACCATGTGCCTTCCATCCGATAAAATAGCATAGGAAGCACAGTCCACAGCCCTTACAGATGCAAAGGCATTCCTTTCTATGCATGGTATTTGCACAAGCCCCATTATCGGATCACATGTCAGACCTAGATGATGTTCCATTCCCATCTCTGCAGCGTATTCAATTTGATGAGGAGTTCCTCCCATGAGTTGGGCTGCAGCTCCAGCTGCCATGGCACATGCTGTTCCAATTTCTCCTTGACATCCGACCTCTGCACCAGAT
The DNA here is from genome assembly GCA_023430285.1 of Methanobacteriota archaeon. Classification (GTDB taxonomy): domain Archaea; phylum Methanobacteriota; class Methanobacteria; order Methanobacteriales; family Methanobacteriaceae; genus Methanobacterium_B. Next base: position 9,048 of record JAEZAV010000104.1, read on the forward strand.
ATTGATCCACGATTTTTTATAAGGTTTCCAATCAGCCCGGCCGTTGCAAGTGCTCTTTTTACCTGTGTATTGTTAAGTCCATTTAATTCCTGGAGCGAAAATATCACCGCTGGAACCACACCTGCTGATCCGTCATGTGGGTGCTGTGACAACCAAATTTCCACTTGCATTTTCTTCTGCAACTGCAAGTGCATATGAAAATATTGTACCATTTTCTTCAACAAAACCACTGGAATTTTTAGCTTTGGCATGAAATTGGGCAGCTTTTCTCCTTAATTTAAGGCCCCCTGGAAGTACTCCTTCCTGATTTATCCCCCTGTCAATAGAATCTTTCATAACCTGTATTAACTCATTGAAGTAGTTCCAAATTTCTTTTCCTTCAAACTCTTCAACGTAGTTCCAGATGACTTTCCCATCATCATCGCACCTTTTAAGAAGATCTTGCATTTTGTTGAATGGATAAATATCTTTAGAATCAGCTTCATGAATAAAATCATTAATTGCACCGCCACCCGTACTGTAGACTGTCCATTCATCAATAATACTATTATTTTCATCATAAGCATGAAAAACCATTCCATTGGGATGCATTGGAAGTTCTTCGTTCTTTTTCCAAATCACATCACATTCAACTGTATCAAAAATAGTTTTTATGGCATGATCAGTTAAATGGCCCTTTCCTGTGGCTGCCAAACTCCCATACAATGTTACTTGATATTTAAAAGCTTGAAGAGTTTTGCTGCGGAAAATTTTAGCAGCATTAGACGGTGCGATGGTGTGACTACTTGAAGGTCCAAAACCTATTCTGTAAAGTTCTCTTATTGTTTTCATTTGGATCGGTTTAAAATAATTTTTCAAGAATTTGTTAATTTTTAACTAATTATTTAAATTTATATCCATAATTATAAATACATTAACTTTTAAGTTTTACCTTTGTTTGAAATTAGTGTAGTAAAATTAAGCATGTGGTATGTATTGAGATTCCACTGTGATATTAGACTTCATTTTGAACCGTGTTCATTATATTACCAGTAAACCAATAACTATATAGGAAAGAGGAATCCTTATTCCTACATTGTAGGAGATGTAATATATGGGGGGTAAAAATGGGGTATAAAACTAACATCTTAATAATTGGGCCGTCCAATTCTGGGAAGGCCACAGTGGTAAACAACGTTGAATGGGGCGAAACAAAGATCATGGTAGCCTCCTATGCTAGTGTGGTTTTAAACAACAACAAAAATTATTTGTTCATGTTAAAGGGGGAAGATAACTACAAATCCTTCGATGAAATTCTACTCTTTGAAGATGAACAGGGTCCAGATGGAATAATCATGGTACTAGACAGCTCAAAGGGATTTAAGGAAAATGATCTTGAAGTAGTTGGAATGATAATGTCCAAGGAAATTCCACATGTGATATTTGCAAACAAACAGGACATTGGAAATCAAAACTTAAACAACCACTTCAAAAATTCTTTAATAGTCCCTACAATTGCAAATGAGGGAATAGGGATAAACGATGGATTTAAGTTATTATTAAAGTCTGTGGGTGATGATTCTAAGCAAATAAATTCAAAAATGGATTCTAAACCTGTAAAAACACTAAAAAACGAATTTAAAAGAGAAGAATCATCCCGAGTATTCAATGACAAGGATATGGTTGCAAAAATGAAGGAGGCGTTAATACCCTCTGAAAATCATAATATATGCAGATTAAAAATGTCTATGCATCCTGTAGAACTTGAAAATGTAATGAAAGTTCTTGAAAACAATGGATTTGCCAACATGACTGTGATAAAAAATAGATTAGTTCAAGATGTGCCTTCAAAAGAAATTTACAGGGGTTACAAGCATGAAGCCCAAATGAAAATGAGAACAGAGCTAATCATGACCATAAGATCCGACGAAGTTTCCTACGTTGTTGATGCAATAAAATCTATAAAAACAGATGATATAGATGATTATATTAGTATCAAGCCTGTTGAAGATGTTTTACGAGTAAGAACATTGGAAAGGGGAGTAAATGCTCTAGATTAATCTGTACAATTGTAAATAATAAACAACATTCATTTAAGATGGATAAAATCTTAAATAACTTTTTTCTTTTATACTTTCTCAAATTTTTAATACACTTAATTAAGTTACAACTAAAATTTAATTACTGGATAAAAAATTTATAGAACCCTGATCTATATAGATATAGTATATTGATGAAGATTTTGTACAAAATTAAAGCTAAAATCACAACCAGACCCATGGTAGTGGTTCTGTTTGTAAATTTCAATACCTCAGAATTATATCTGTCTATTGTAGGAATATTAAATGGAATGTGTCTTTAGAGTGTCAAACATAACAGATTGTATAACTTTATTGGAGGAAAACTGATGAAAAAACCTAAAATTGCATGGGGACTCACTGGTGCAGGGGATAAAATCGTTGAAACTCTTAAATACATGGAAAAAATTAAAAAGGAATATGATGACAGGGTTGACATCGAACTCTTCGTTTCTAAATCAGGTGATCAGGTCCTGAAATATTATGGAATTTCCACTGAAGTTGAAACACATTTTGACAAAGTTTGGACAGAAATAAATGCTAACGCACCGTTTTTAGCAGGTAATATTCAGTTGGGAAAGTACGATTTCATGCTGATAGCACCTGCAAGTTCAAACACCGTAGCTAAAATCGCCATGCGGATGGGTGATACCTTGATATCAAACGCAGCTATAATGGGTCAGAAAGCGGATGTACCCCTTTACATATTACCCTCTGATTACGAAGAGGGAGTAACAATCACACAACTTCCAGATGGTAATGATTTGAAGATCACAATTAGAGCGGAAGATGTTGAGCATGTAAAAAAACTGGCCAAGATGCATGAAACCTACGTTATCAAGGAACCAAATGATATCCATGCGATATTTAGAAAATACTATGATTAAATGAATATAATAAATTAATTTCTTCTTAAATTTTTTTTATCTGTGAAACTGGAATTTTCAGATCCGTTTTTTATATTCCAACTCTTTAAATGTGATATTAAATGCAGTTCCATGGTTTGTTTCCAGATTTATAACTCCATTGAGTTGTTCTACTAGGTTAGTAACAAGTTTGAGTCCTAATGAATCTGTTTTTTGATAATCAACACTTTCAGGAATGCCAATACCATCATCGGCAACTGTTAGGGTTAGTGTGTTGTTGAAACTTTTGAAAATAATTTTTATAGAACCCTTCTCGTGAGGAAATGCAAATTTAAGACTGTTTATCACAATTTCATTGATTATTAATCCCAGAGGTATTGCTGTTTCCATGTTAAGTTCAATGTTTTCGATCCGAAGGATTGGAGTGATGGAACCGACTTTAACTCCGTAGGTATAAAAAATGTCTGAAACCAAATGTTCAACATATTCTTTGAAGTTGATGTGGCTTAGATCCTTTGACATGTACAGTTTTTCGTGGATCATTGCCATTGATTTGATGCGGCTTTGACTATCCTTCAGTATATCCTTGGACTCTTCCCCTTGAACATTGGCTATTTGCAGATTCAGTAGGCTGGATATGATCTGCATGTTGTTTTTTACTCTGTGGTAAACTTCCTTTAGCAATGCTTCCTTTTCATCTAAAGATTTTTTAAGCTGTATTTCATCCGATTTTCTCTGGGTTATATCTTCTGAAATCCCCAGAAGATATTTTGATCGTCCCTTTTCATCCAGGAGTGGAATTTTTTTAGTGTGCAGTATTCTTTCACCATGGTACCTGGTAGCTATGATCTCTTCAGGAATATCAAATAATTCAGATTTTTTCAAAACTTCTAAATCATTTTTTATATACAAGCTTGCTTTATCCTTTGGAAATAGGTCGTAGTCTGTTTTGCCAATGATTTCATCCCTTCCATAACCCCAAATATTTTCTGTTGCTTGGTTAACCATTTCAAACCGGAGTTCATCAGCTGTTTTCACGAATATCATGTCGGGAATGTTATCGATGATGTTGTCTAGGAACTGTTCATTTTCTTTTAGGGATCTTTCCCTCATTTTAAGATCTGTAATGTCCTCTACAACAATTGCAATTCTTTCGATTTCAGATTCTTTTTTTATTAATGATAAATTGATTCTGATGAACTTTTTTTCACCCTTCTTATTCCAGTACTCCCACTCAGTAGGAATAGATTGTTCCTTTAAAACTGCTTCAAAGACTTCTTTAAAATCGTTTGAATTAATTTTCAATTCTCTATTTATATATTCCAGGTTTTCACCGATTAATGGCCTATGGATATCTCCAAAGAGTTCCTGGGATTTTGGATTGGCTTCGATGATGGTACCATTTTTATCTAGCAGTATGATACCTTCTTCAGCAGTTTCAATAACGTACTTATATTTCTCTTGACTATCTTCCAATGCATCACTGGCTGATTTTAGATCTGTAATGTCTTCAGTGAAAATAATTATACCACCAATACTGCCTGAGGGAGAGTACCATGGAATTGCCTCCCATTTAAGCCACTGAACTGTACCATCTAAACGTACAAATTTATCTTGGGAAGCCTGTTCCCTTGAACCTGCAAGAACTCGTTTATGTACCTGTCTCCATTCTTCTGTAATCTCAGGAAAGACATCGTAGTGGGATTTGCCAACGAGTTTATTGCCTTCAATATTGTAATCTGCAATCCAACGATTACTGGCTGAGATGTATCTCATTTTATTATCAAACATGGCAATTGATGCTGGTGCATTCTCAATGAAAAGCCTTAACTGCTCTTCTCTTTCTTTCAATGTTAAATTTATTTCCTTAAGCTTTATTTCAGAAGATTTGACTGATGTAATATCTCGTCCAACCACAACGGCTCCTGTTATTTGGCCATTTTTATCTTTAATAGGAGCAAAACTATAACTACCCCACCATTCTTCGCCAGTATCCTTCCTCTTTAGGAGATATTCCTCATTAAATTTGGTTTCTCCCCTTAAAGCTCGGGGTACTGCCCACATATCTTGGGGTGCTAAAGTATTCTCATCTAGATAAACCTCGAGAAAATCAGAATATTTATTTAATTTGGTTACAACATCATCCTTTGATTTGAACCTATGAAAATTTGCGAAAGCTTTATTAAAGTTTAAGAAATTCCCTTCAGTGTCAGATAGAAGTACAGCATCAGGTATGTTCTCAATAACAGATTCTAGCACATTTTTTGCTTCTGTTAACTTCCATTCTATTTTGGTTCGTTCTGTTATGTCTTTAGCAGTTCCTATCCATTCAATAATTTCTCCATTTGTATTTAACACAGGCACGGCACGGGATAATGTTTGGCTTAGGGTACCATCTGCGGCTATAACTTTATGTTCCAGTTCGAATTTAGTTTTATCTTTAATTGCATTATTAATTGCAATTAGAACTCTTTCTCTTTCTTCTGGAGGGATATAACTGTTTATCCAGGATTTAGAGGGATTAAGTGTGCTGTTTAAAAAATTTCGACCTTCTAAATGTTTCATTTCACTCCAATCTGGACTCATTATGTACACAGAATCAAAACTAGATTCGATCAGGGCATGGTATCTTGATTCACGTTTCTCGAGTTGACTGATCCTGTCTTTCAGCTCCCTTTCTTTCAAATGTTTCTGAAGGGCAAATTCAATGTTAGTTTTTAGTAATTCTGGATCAACAGGTTTGATAACTGTTCCAAAATAGTTAGCTTGATCAACAACTTCGGGGTTAAATCCTTCTTCAAGAGTGCTGATGTAAATAAAAGGCAGATCAATTTTGTTGATCATGGGAATAGTGGTTTCAAAGAGTTTTTTGTTTAGTGAGCTGTCTACTAAAATAATATCTGGTTTCAATTCCAATTTTTGTAGACTGTTAACAATGGTAACAGAATGACCTAAAGATTCAATGTTAGTTTCAAGATCCTTTACAACTGAATCATCACTGCAAACTAGGAAAATCTTGATAGCTGAAATTTTTAATCTCCTACCAATTTTTTTAATTCATGAAGAGTATTTTAAAATTCTGAATTTAATTTTGATTAAAAAAATTTAATCTTCTATTATTAAATCCGTTGGTACTGAAAATAAATTTTTCTATATTCGTTGTATGTAGAAGTGTTGTTGAAGATTGAAACAGTAAAAAATGTATCTATTCTCATGGTTTGGTCTATATGTTACGATAGAAACAGGGTAATTATTCACTAAGTACCCAGGTAACAATTTTATCAGGATAAAACAAGGATTTTCAAACGAAAAATTTTTAATTTTACAAATTTTTATAGAGAATTATCTATTTGTTTGGTAGAATAGGATGGGAGAATTAATCATTAATTTGAGATACATTAATTTCTATAAAATTAGACTATTATTTAATGGAACTAGGTTGCAAGTTAATTTTTTTCGTTATTTTGTTAATATAAAATCACAAACGTGAAATTCATCTACTTTTATATTTAAAAATTTACAATTTGCTTGAACGCCATCAAAAGATTTTGCAACGTAATATTTGCATTTTGTACAGTTATCCTCAGAATCTGTTTTTTTGAAGTTATATTTCTGTTTTGAATCTTTAGAATTGAAATACATCCAAATTAGTCCAACTACAATAATTCCAATTGCACCTATACTAAAATAAGAAAGTCGATCATTTACAATTTGAGTAATTGATAGGGCTATTATGCCTATGATAATAATCATAATGCCAGTATAGGATTTCATAATTTTATATTATTTAATTTCACTTATAATCAATATTGCCACTATTTTTTTCATTATTCACTAATATAGAATGTTTGAGGGATAGATTTCAAGAAATTTATCTTTGTAAATCATGTTTCATTCATGGCATTGTACAGTTCCATCTAGAATAAATGATGTAAAAAATGCTACTTCGTTATAGGCGAGTTTGACGTAGTTAATGTAATATTATACTATATAAAAATAATATTAGTAAAATAAAAAAAATGATAATTTTTAGTAATGATCCTTTCTTTCAGTAAAATAATATGGCAGAACGCCGTTTATTCTTTTAAAAGGGTTAATATTGATGTTCATGTATTTTCACCCAATATATTCCAAAAAGTCTAGAAATTCCAAAAAGTCCATAGTATATTATTGGACTTTTTATGTTTCAATATACAGTAAACATAATTAATGTATATCATAATTTAGAACTTTATAGTACCGAGATTATTTTCTCTACGCATGCCAGAACTATTATTAGAATGAGATATCATATAAAAATTAATTTAATACTATTTGATAATTGAATAAAAAAATTAATCGAAAATTATAGAAAATGATTTTGGTTGAAAGAGTTCTATTGTTCACTTGAAAATAATAAAAAAACTAAAGGTAAAAAATATTATCAAGGAGTTTTAAGATCATGCTCAATGAGATAAAAAGTTTAATTTCTCAAGGTCAAATCACTAAAAACGAACTTCTAAAGATAATTCAAAAAAATGCAAGAAAAATGAGTGTTGCTGATTTTATACAGTTTAATTTGACACTCCGACAAGATGCAGAAACCATACATTCAAGTTACAGTACAGATTTTATTAAATCTTATACTAATTTTATGCTTCGTATTATGGAAGTTAAAGAAGATACCCTAAATTATGTTGGTTTAGTTGATATAGATAATTTGAGCGATGCAGTTGACCTCCTTTTAGGACAGGAAATCTCAAATAGGTTTAATCCTGGAGAACTTGCATTTAGGAATGTATATAAAATATTAACATTATATTCTACGTTTATTAAAGAAAAACCAATCCATCAAGTTGGATTTATATTTCCAGGCGGTTTGAAAGTTAAAAAGAGTGGAAATATATTCCTTTGTCCTGTAAAGAATAATGGTAAAGACAACCCGGTGGCAGTATGTCCGATTTGCATAGCAGAAACAAATGAAACTGTTTAATTAATCTATGAAGATGCATTGTCCGCCACTGGTACTAAATTGATTAGATATGTTTAACATTTGATTCGTTAATAGTTTTAGGTTTTTATTTCATAGGATGGATTTATATTGAATTGTAGATTAAATAAATTCTAATATCTTTTATAAAAATAGGATTACTCTAACGAAATTAAAAATAAGTTGAATCATTTCTAAAAACTTTTTGGGGGTTAAATATGATCTTTACAAATAAAAACATTATTTTAACTGCTTGTTTTGTATTATTTTTTCTTATAATTATTTCGGTGGGAGGGTTTTACTTCGCATCTGCAGAAGGCAACAGCAACACCATCTACGTCAACCCTGTAAGTGGTAACGATGCTAACGATGGCTATAGTTGGTCAACTGCGAAGGCAACCCTGGCAAATGCCATCACAACAGCTTCAAACAACGGAACAATATATTTAGCAGATGGAAATTACAACACAACTGGTAACTACAACCTAACCATCAACAAGAACTTGACTCTTAGGGGTCAGAGTCAAACAGGAACAGTCCTAAATGCGGGAGGAGCCAGCGGAATACTCAATGTAACTGCTAACACTACTTGCACAGTAGAAAATTTAACACTTGAAAATGGAAATGCTACCAATGGGGGAGCAATCAATAACATGGGAACATTATCAATCAACACATGCACTTTACAAAACAACTCTGCATCAAATTATGGTGGTGCCATCAATAACGAAGGATTCTATGGTCAAGCCACAGCCAACATAGCTAATTGCACATTTTTAAGCAACAATGCAACAGATGGTGGTGCCATTATCAATGAAGGGGCTTATGGTAGTGCTGTATGTGATGTAAACAATAACACCTTCTGGAACAACTCTGCACTCTATGTTGGTGGAGCAATATTTAATGGAGGCATTTATGGTAATGCCAAGGCAACTATAACTAACAATAAGCTCCTAAATAACCATTCAAAGGGGCATGGTGGTAGTGGGGGTGCCATTGACAATGCAGGTGATTATGGAAATGTCACTGCCACGATATCTAACAACATGCTATCCAACAACTCAGCAACATTTGTTGGTGGAGCAATTGAAGACACTGGATTTTATGGTAACAACACCAACACCACCATAAAGGGCAATATATTCATAAATAACGCTGCAATAAATGGTGGTGCAGTTATAAACGATGGAGATAGGGGTAATAACATTGGAACTACCGTAACTAACAATACCTTCTTAAACAATACTGCAACCAACGGCGGGGCCATCTCAAATGCAGGGGACTATGGTAATGTTACGGCTACTGTGGATAATAATCATTTCCTAACTAATACAGCCACAGACGGTGGGGCAATAGATAATTCAGGAGATTATGGTAATGTTACAGTCACTGTTAACAGCAACACACTTTTAAATAATACTGCAGTGGAAGGTGGTGCCATCATAAACGATGGAGATTATGGTAACCAAGTTAATGCAACATTGAACAATAATACATTCATAAATAACGTTGCAAAAGATTATGGTGGTGCTGTGTACAACACTGGAGATTACAGTAACGCTACTGTAACCATTAGTAACTGTACCATTATAAACAATACTTCAAACAGATTTGGAGGCGGAATTGATAATGAAGGGAATTATGGGGTTGTAACATCTACAATAGCCAATAATATTATTGCAAACAACACAGCAACAGATGGTGGGGCCATAAATAATAATGGAAATTATGGTAATGCCACAACAACCATCACTAACAACATCATTACAGACAACACTGCAACTGATAATGGTGGTGCAATTTACAACACAATTGAAGATGGATATGCTAATGCCACTTTAAACAATAATCAGATAGAAAACAATACATTAATAGAGATATACAACGAAAGCGGCACTATTAATACATAGAATAATTGATGAAATAAGTTTCATGAATATGAATGAGTTGGGTAACGTTACTTAAGTTTCCAAGGGAAATATCAAACATGTTGGACATTAAAAATTTATTTATCTAATAATGGAGTTACATTATCCCAACATTAACATTTTTATTTTTCTAGCTTGTTTTATCTTCAGCTTCATACTGTTCTAGGAATATTTTTCATACTATATAATAAAGTATACTATATTTTCTTGTTTAGTAATGAATAAAATTAAATATACTTAAACTTGGTTATTTCATTTTTTTATGAACAAACTAAAAATATTCCTTTTCAGGTTTAAAAAAAAGTTATCTAAAACAATTAAGTTATTTATTAGAAGTTTAGGATATTCTGATAAGAGCAAAGTTTATATAGTTTTTAGAAATATTTATTTGTATACAAATTATTTGCATGGAAATAAAAAATTTTGTTGAAAATATGATTTAAAGGAAAAACTGGCAATGTTAAATAAAGAATTGCAATTTTTGATAAAAAGATGATAATTTAAAAATCAACTTTTTAAACAAAAATAACCATCAGGAAATGTTAATTGTGCTACAAAAAACACTGTTAAGGAGTGTTTTGAATTATGTTAAGTGAAATTAAAAACTTAATTATAAAGGGTCAAATTACCAAAAACCAACTAGTAGAGATACTCCAAAAATATGCAATGAAAATAAGCATAGCAGATTATATGCAGTATAATTTACTACTAAGGCAGGATGCAAAGTCTATACACACCAGTTACAATGTCGATTTTATTAGATCTTATACTATTTTTTTTCTCCGTATCAAAAATGTTAAACAAGATAGGCTAAAGTATGTGGGGTTGGTTGACGTAAATAAATTAAATGATGCTGTGACTCTCCTTTTAGAACAGGAAAGGACCAAGAAATTTAAATCGGAAAAAACATCATTTTGGAGTGTATATATGATCATATCCTTATATACTACCTTTATTAAAGAAGAACCCATACATCAGGTTGGATTCCTATTCCCCGGTGGTTTGAAAGTCAAGATGAAAAAAGATATATTTGTTTGTCCAGTTAAAGAAAATAATCAAGACAATTTTAGGGCAGTATGCCCGTTTTGCATAGCTGAACAAGACGAAGATGTATGAATGTTTTGCTGCTTAAAATATTCACATATAATTTTTGAGGATAAATATTTCGAATATTTAACAAATATTATTTCAAAGGTCCTATTCATGAAGTCAGAAATCGAATATAGACAGATCTAAAAATTATGGGATAAAATTATGAAATTTGAACTACCTATTAAAGAATTTAAAGATAAAAAGCCCAGAAAAACACTGATAGAACAGATAGTAGATGCGGGAATGTTAGCACCTTATGATACAGATTCCATTGATGATCAGAAAGATTTTAGACAATTCTTTATATTTGAAAAAGGTAGTTTTGAATGTAATAAATTAGCTTTACTAATGGAAAAAAAGGCTAAAGATAAATTGAATTATGTAGAAGAGTTAGTGGCTAAAAAACCATTTCTTAAATCTAATTTCCATAATGGCACTAATATGCTCCGATTTGGTGTCGATAAACTTATTTCGAATGTGACAACTGCTCCCTACTTCATAATAATTGTTGAACTTAGAAATCTTCTACCATCTGAGCAAGAACCTTTAAAACGGGTACTAGAAGATATGAGGGTGAAAGCAGATGAATTCAATTTAGGTTTCAATTTGCTACTGTTGCCATGTGGAAATTTATCCCTTGTCAGTCAGATGTCTGGTGATGAAGAATTGATGAATCTTTTGGGACTTCCCAATAAAAAATTCGCTATTAATGGATGTGTTATAGGTCACCCAAAAAGCACAACTTCATATTTCAAATAGAATGGCACTGACAAATGGATCAAAAAAAATAGGTTACAATAAATATTTTATGACATTAAGTTCACAAGCAAGTTATTTTTTTAAACCATTAATTAATTCTCAAGATCCATCTTCAACTTCGTACTGTTCAAGCAATGTTTTTTCATCTTCGTTATTTGGGAATTTGAAGTATATGAGAACTCCACCAATGAAAATTGCCAGTATTCCAGCTAAGTAAGCCCAATGATCTCCAGCCAGGAACGAATATTTCGCAGCGTTTATTATATTTGATGAGTACTGTGGATACTGCAGAGCAACATTTGATGCACTGTCAAATGATTTAAGAAGTTCTGAGATGATGTTGTTCGAAATTTGGCTTTGTTGCGAATTTGGAAGCCCAGAAATTTTTGCACTGAATGCCTTTGCATAGCCCGCAGTTAATAGGGCACCGAAAATTGAGGTCATGATCGCCCCTCCAAAATCTCGCTGAAGATCAGCAGTCCCTGAAGCCATTCCCTCACGCTTAATAGGAACGGATCCTGTGAGAGAATGTGAAGCTGGGGTGCCTGCAAAACCAACCCCCACACCAATGAATGCATATGCAAGTCCCACCTTCCAGTAGGGAATGCCTTCTTTCCAAAGAAGGAGCATGGTTAAAAATCCGAACAAACAAAAGAGGTAACCTAAAAGCAGGGTAAACTTCGAACCTCTTGAGTTTACAAGCCTAGCAGAAACTGGTGCCACCAGAACCATACACAGCACAGCTGGTAAAATAGCTAGGCCTGAATTGAAGGTTGAGTAGTTCAGTATATTTTGGAGAAATTGCTGTCCAATGTACATGGCACCCATGAGGGAACCAAAAACAATAATTCCTGCTGTTGCTGCCACCCAAAATATCTGGCGTCTAGCAACCTTCAAGTCGTACAATGGACTTTTGGCACGTTTTTGTCTGTAAATAAATAGTATAAGGGCCACAACAGCAAAGGCCAGTAATTCCAGCACGAACATTCCTTGATTAGGTACTGGTGCGAAGTTTATGGCCATTATGAGCGTTCCAATCATTAAAAGGGATAAAAGTCCCCCTATATTGTCTACAGAATCTGAAGTTTCGTTTATATGTGCTGGAACGTATTTTATTGCCATTAAAAGTGCCAAGAATGCTAAAGGTAACGTAACTAAAAAAACCGAACTCCAGTTGAATGATAAGAGTAGATAACCTGATATTACGGGTCCAAGAGCAGCAATGGCTGCACCTATACCGGACCATAGGGCAATGGATTTGGTTCTCTCATTACCTGACCATAGAACAGCTATCAATGCAAGGGTAGTTGGAAATGACATACCTGCAGCTAAACCACCAATGATACGGGCCACAATAAGAACATCAATATTGGGTGCAAATCCTGCAAGTATAGAAGCAGGTATTGCAAGCAATGTTCCTGCAATAAGCATGGTTTTCCGTCCGTAATGGTCACCAATAGCACCGAACCAGAGTACAGATGCAGCGAGACCCAGAGAATAACCAACAGCAACGAGATTTAATTGAAATTGGGGAGCATCAAATGCAAAACCAATTGAGGGTAGTGCAACGTTTGCAACAGAAAGATTCAAATTCGCAACACCCGCAACCAATATGAGGGTGGCTAAAACTAGTTTTCCAGGTTTGTCCCGATTTTTCGCTTGCAAAATGATTCACCCACCAATAAAAATTGTAATTGGACTAATTAATTTTAGTTTTAGATTACAACATTTAATTAGTTTTCCTAAGCGGCCATCAATCCCCACTAAGAAAAAAATTAGTAGTTTCTGCACCATAAATGAAACTATTCAGTTAAGCAAACATTTTCAAGGTAAAAAATTATGGAATCAAATGACATAGCAATTGAAAGGCTAGAAAGTCAACACATGGGATCTGGTAGGATCAGATCCCCTGCCCAACTTGTGTCTTGGCTTATGGCTGTACAAGCACAGGAATATGATGGTGCTAAATGGTCAATAGGGCTTAGATTAAGAAATAAAACAGATAAATATGTTGAAAATGCACTTAAATCCAAAAAAATAGTTAGAACATGGGCTAACAGGGGAACATTGCATATAGTTAACTCCCACGATCTGAAATGGTTGCTTAAACTAATAGGGCCACGTTTGATAAGAAGAAGTGCCCGCAGATATCGGGAACTGGAATTAGATGAAAAAACTCTGGAAAAAACTGGGATGATCCTTGAAGAAGCGCTTTCAGGCACAAATGGAATTCAAAGGTCCAAGTTAAGGGAAATTCTTATTGAAAATAAAATTTCAACAGAGGGGCAGAGATTTACATTCATACTGCAAAGGGCTTCGTTGGAAGGTTTAATTCACCAGGGAATTTCAATTAAAAACGATCCAATCTACTATTCCTCCGAGGATCTTCCATCACCACAACTCACAAATGAGGAAGCATTAATGGAGATTTCCAAACGATATTTCCATTCACATGGCCCAGCAACCCTTAAAGATTTTGTCTGGTGGTCAGGATTAACAGTTAAAGATGCAAAAACAGGATTAAAATCTGTAAAATCGGAACTAAGCAGGTTTGAAATGGGAGATAAAACGTATTGGTCAAAAATTAGCTCCATAAATCAGGAAGGGAAACTTCAAACTTGGCCAAATATTAAAATTCTTCCACAGTACGATGATTATTTACTGGCGTACCAGGATCGTGGAGCATCCATAGATGGAAAAGCTAAACAACTTTTAAAACCAAAGTATGGCAGATTCAATCAGATAATCCTAGTCAACGGCAAAGCCACAGGAACATGGAAGCGTGAGATCACCAAAAATAACGTAGACTTTAAATTAAACTATTTCAGGCACCTGAGCGAATCTGAGAACAAAGCATTAGTTTCTGAGATAAGGGGTTACTCAAATTTCATTGACAAAAATTGTACGGGTATAGAAACCAATTTTTAAAGGTGTAAATTCATGACCACATACATATCCATGGTAAGGGGAATTAACGTAGGCAGTAAAAGAATTAGAATGGCAGATTTGAGGGATATATACACCTCTTTAGGTTTTAAACCAGTTAAAACCTACATTCAAAGTGGTAATGTAATTTTTAAATCAAACATCCATGATCCAGATGAGTTAGGCCGAAGGATAGCACAAAAAATATTTGAAACCTACAATTATCATGTGGAAATCGTAATAAGGACCATGGAAGAACTTAAAACTGTGGTTCAATCATGTCCATTTGGGAATAAAGAAGTGGAATATTTACATGTGACATTTCTTTCAGCAGTACCTGGGGAAGATGGGGTTCATTCAATAGATCTGGAGAATATTAATGGAATGAAGAGTACTGAAGAATTTAAGTTGCTTTCTAAAGAGATCTATCTATATCTGCCAGAGGGTTACGGAAGAACTAAATTGAACAACAACTTCTTTGAGAAGAAATTGGGATTAAATACCACAACTAGGAACTGGAAAACAGTTAATAAATTATTAGAAATAGCAGAGAGCTTATAAAAAAATTAATTATTTATTAAAATGAGTTCTTCTTGGGATGTTTGGCTAAAAATAAAATAAAATAGAGAAATAATTCTCCAGTTATGGAGAAATTTCTCTTTCGGGGTTTTTTTTAGATTCCAGCTCCGCCAGGAACATGGTCGTCGTTGGTAATGCCCATGAGCATAGGTTTTGGAAGTTCAATTCCTATGGTTTCTTTGATTACATCTTCAACAGTTTCTACTGGTATGAATGTTATCTCGGTTTTAACTTCTTCTGGAACATCATCAAGGTCTTTCACATTCTCTTTAGGCAGGATTATACGGTTTATTCCTGCACGGTGGGCTGCAAGTACCTTTTCTTTGATTCCTCCAACTGGAAGTACGGCTCCCCTCAAGGATATTTCACCGGTCATTGCCAGTTTAGGATCTACTTCGTGGCCTGTTACTAGTGATGCTATGGTACTCAAGAGAGCCACACCTGCAGATGGACCGTCTTTAGGTATTGATCCTGAAGGTACGTGTATGTGGAGGTCCTTTTTATCGAACTCAGCGTTTTTCATGTTGAAGGCCAGTCTTGAACGAATCAAGGTCTGGGATATTTTAGCTGATTCCTTCATGACATCTCCTAACTGTCCTGTGAGTGTTAATTTACCTGTTCCTGGCATGAAAGCTCCTTCAATGAACAGTATATCTCCACCCACGGGGGTCCATGCTAGTCCGGTAACAACTCCTGGGGGGTTGTTTTTGCCTGCTCTGTTGTACTGGGTGAGTTCGTGTCCGAGTATGTCGTAAAGCATGTCTGATTTTACAACGTATGGTAGTTCAACATTTCCGAGAACTATCTTTTCAGATACAACCCTTGCAACTGCTGAAAGCTGTCTTTTTATTCCCCTAACACCTGCTTCTCTTGTGTACTTTTCTATAATGGTTTTAAGTGCTTCATCCTCTATTTGAAGCTGTTCAGAGTCGATTCCATGATCTTCAAGTACTTCGGGTATGAGGTGTTGTTTGGCTATGTTGAATTTTTCGTGGCTGGTGTAACTGCCTATTTCTATGGTTTCCATACGGTCTCTGAGTGGTCCCGGAATGTCTCTGAAGGAGTTGGCTGTTGCTATGAAGAACACATCTGAAAGGTCGTAGGGTACCTCTAGGTAGTGGTCTGAGAAGCTGTCGTTTTGTTCAGGATCAAGCACCTCTAGGAGTGCACTTGCAGGGTCGCCATTGTAGGCTGCCATGAGCTTATCAACTTCGTCCAGAATGAATACTGGGTTGGTTGTTCCTGCTCTTTTCATTCCCTGTATGATTCTTCCTGGAAGGGCTCCTAGGTAGGTTCTTCTGTGGCCTCTTATTTCTGCTTCGTCTTTAACTCCACCGAGACTTATTCTCACATATTCTCTTTCTAGAGCTTCTGCTATGCTTTTACCTAAACTGGTTTTTCCAGTTCCTGGAGGTCCCACAAGGAGGAGTATGGATCCCTGTTTGTTCTGTTTTAGTTTCATCACAGTCAGGTGCTGGATGATACGATCTTTGACCTTTTCAAGTCCGTAATGCTGTTCATTGAGCAATTTCCTAGCTGCTTCAATATCCACATCTTTTATTTCACTTTTTCCCCATGGAAGGGTGGTTAGGAGATCTAGGTAGCTTCTGATGATGTTTTCTTCTGAACTGTGTGGTCCTTGTCTTTCTAATTTCTCAACTTCTTCAAATGCTGTTTCCTTAACTTCTTCCGGCATTTCAGATTCTTCAATCAATTCTCTGTAATCTTTTTTGCCACTTCCACCTTGGGAGTCGTTCAGTTCTTCCTGAATTGCTTTTAACTGTTCTTTCAACATGTTTTCCCTGTGGGTTCTGTTCATTTCATTGTTGAATTTGGCAGCTAGTTCCATTTGGAAGTTGATGGATTCTTTCTGTTCTATAAGGATGTCTATAAATTTTAAACTTTTATCCTTGAGAGATCTGATTTCAAGGAGTTCTTGTTGTTCCTCTATTGAGATCCTGAGGTATGGGTAGACGTATCCCATGATCTGGCCAAGATCGTTTAACTTGTTTATCTGTTCTACGTAGGCTTGTGAGCCTTTAAAGTTTTGACTCATTTCAGATACTAGGTCCTTGATGTGTTCAACAATTTCATGTTGAGTTTCTTCATCGAGATCAATTATGTCGGGTACAACTCTGTAGGTTGCTTTAAATCCTGGACCATCAGGAATTACATCTTCTATTTCTACCCTTTCTTCTACTTGGACCATTATTTGGTAGAAGTCCTTTAATGGTTTGATATTTTCTATTCGGATCAAGGTTCCGATGCTATAGAGATCAGACTCTGAATAAAGTCCCTCTAAATTATCTTCTTTAACTGCCACGGCTATGGCTTGAAAATCATCATTGGCAACTTTTTGGTAGAGTTCACCACCTACTTTTTTACCGATCTTGAGGGTCATCTTGGTGCCCTGTATCAAGACCTTGTCTGATATGACTAGTACTGACAATTTTTTATTAACATTTATATCGTTCATGGTATCACTTTTGGAGGATTTTTTTAGGATTTAGGTAATTTTTATGCAATTAAAATTAATTCATTCTTCGTTGTGTTCGCATTTGTTGAAAACACAACAAAAAAGGGAGTCAATTTTTTCTTTGTGGTCAACGAGGGCGTTTTTATTGAATGTGTAGTAAATATAATTTCCTTGTTTAGTGGAATGTAGTATGTTTACAGTTTTGAGTATTTTCAGGTGTTGTGATGCTGCTGGCTGGGTTAAGCCCATCATCTCTGCCATTTCAGTGACGCTGAAGCTTTTTTTTTCCGTTGATGCCAAGCAGTAAATAAGAATCAACCTGTTGACATTTCCCAGAGCTTTAAATAATTCTTCCAATTCCTCTGATCGATCTTCGTCATCAGGTTCAATTCTCAGCATCATGTTACATAAGTATATACTTATATACTTATATACCTTTCTGTTGTTCAAAAGAAATATTCATTTCAAACACCATAGTAATAAACAACAACATTTTCCAAAATAACAGAGCTTGTGTTAAATATGGAAACAACAGAACTCACCAGGATTACTGAATTAATGACTCATTTTGCAGTTAACACAGGCTTAGATCCCGAATTTTCATCACCTGTGAGATATCTATGGACAGATGCCTTTGCAGTCTGTAACTACATGGGACTTTATAACTTAACAGGAGACGCTCATTATTTTGATCTTGGAACAAAACTCATTAACCAAGTTCATCAAGTGCTTGGTAAGTTGAGAGATAAATCCGGCTGGATAAGCGGACTAGACAAAAAAACCGGTGAAAAACATCCAACCATAGGTGGACTGAGAATTGGGAAAAAAATGGATGAAAGGGAGCAAAACCAAGAATATGATGAAATTCTTGAGTGGGAAAGGGATGGTCAATACTACCACTACATAACCAAATGGATACATGCACTCAACATCACAGCCAAGGTATCTGGTGATGCAAAATATCTTCAATGGGCTGGAGAATTACTTAAAACAGCTCATGACGCGTTCACGTACTCTCCGGCTCCAAACGTTCCAACGAGACTCTACTGGAAGATGAGTGTGGATCTAAAACGACCACTGGTAAGTTCAATGGGGCAGCAAGATCCCATGGATGGTTATGTAACCTACAAAGAAACAGAAACCCTATCTGCCATGTTTGATGGTCAAAGATATGAAATGGAAATCAATGAAATTAGTTCCATATGCAAAATGATGGATCTTAAAACCAACGATCCCCTGGGTATCGGAGGACTTCTGACAGATGCAACTAGAACAACCCAGATGATGATTTATGGATCCATAAAAAGACCGGAAATATTGGAAAATCTTCTGAACTCCGCACTCTTTGGTATTAAATCATACAGGGTCACGGGTCAACTAGCCTTAAATCCAGAACATAGGTTGGCATTCCGTGAACTTGGCCTTTCTATAGGTTTTAAGGGACTAGAAATAATGGAGAAATGCATAGAAAACAATCCCGAAATTTTCATATCCACCCACTTGAAGCAGTTAAAACAGCTTCAAAACTATCGATATATGGTCCGATACATCGATGAATTCTGGTTAGATCCTAAAAATCAGGACTCCATGAACTGGAAAGAACACATGGACATTAACATTGTAATGCTTGCAACTGCCATGTATCCAGATGGATTTTTAATAATTTAACAAAAGAATGAAACAGAAATTAAGTTGGTAGGTTATTAGAATTTGAATTTGAATTTGATTGGGCTGGAGTTGAATTTATTGGTGTGATGTTCGCTGAATTATCAGGGGTGGAACTGTTGGTTTGGTTGTTTGACGGGCTTGTGAATGGAACACTCACAACTGTAGGCACGGCTATGGGAGTTGCTTCCATATACCTAGCAGTTATCTTAGGTATTGTAAGCTGTCCATTGGAAATTGAAACGTAGTTATAAGTTCCGGCCACATCTCCATAAACTGTTACAATGTCCCCGGCCTTAAACTGAGTTTGGGCATTGTAGCTTACAAATATAAGATCAGAAGTTGACCAACCACCGTTAACTGGGGTTACAGACATCACTATTTGTGTTTTCCCGTTGTTGGGGTTTATGGAAACCACTTTTCCACTAAATTTTACATGCTGGCCATTGTACTTTCCAATGTTGGTACTGAGCTCTTGATATCCAACTGAGATACATGAGGCTTCGTACTCGGTGAGAGCATTTCCAGTCAGTGGTGCATCTGCATAAACAAGATTAAAAACTAGTAGGGCTATTAATATAATGACCACAGCTGTTGCTATGATGATTCCAATTTTGTTTCTTAAACTCTGATCAAAAAACCAGTTTATAAAGTCCTGCAATCGGTCCCTCATATTAACCCCTCTACCAATTAAAGAAATATACAGTTACATGTTAAATTTTCAGATAAATAAAGTTAAACTATTTTTTTTGTATCATAGATTTTCAAGACATTCATCCTTGAGTATTTTCGCATCTTCGTTGGATGGATTTATAACCAGTGCTCTTCTGAAACATTCAATGGCCTTCTCGTAACGATTGAGTTCGAGTAACGCAACTCCCTTGTTACAGATGAATGCATCGTTTCCATTATCGTGTTTGATGGCTTCGTTGTAGCATTTCAAGGCTTCCCCATACCTTCCAAGTTCCATGAGTGCGTTGCCCTTTCTGTTCCACATTGCGGCATCAGGTGATAGATCAAGACAGAGTTCAAGGGCCTTGTCATAACAGTCCAGAGCTTCTTCAGTTCTTTCTAATTCTGATAATATGTTGCCTTTGGCATTCCAAACATCGGGATCTTCAGGGTTGATAACGAGTATTTTGTTGTAACATTTCAGTGCAGAGTTCAGTTCCCCCAACATTTCCAAGATAAAACCCCGCCAGTAAAGTATTATCTCGTTGGAATCGTTGATAGTCATGGCTTTGTCACTGCATTTTAAAGCCTTCTGGGGTTGATTTGAATTTAAAAGTGCGATGGCTTTGTTGTTGTAAAGATACTCGTTGTTGGAATCTAGTTCAATTGCCTTGTTGTAACAGTCCACAGCTTCTTTGAACCTTCCAAGTCTTGATAGATTGTCCCCTTTTTTATTTAACAGGTAAACATCGTTTGGATCAAATTTCAGGGCTGCAGAGTAACAGGCCACAGATTTGTTGTATTTACCAACATCAAACAATATGTCTGCCCTTTTTGTTATGAGGGATTTTTCATCGATCTTTTTACCTTCCCATTCCTCTATTGGAAGTTTCCTGAATCTTATAACTTGAAAGAGTGAAGAATCTTCGGTGTCTTCAGGATATATCTTTCTGAAATCTGTTTCAAGTTCCTTTGCTGTGGAATATCCTTCTTCTTTAGCCAAGGAATCATTTTTAATAAGATCTCCAAATTTAACTACTTCAACATCAGTTACCACCGCCTCGAATAGTTTTTTTCTTTCCTTCGACACAAGGTTCCAGTAGCAGTGCAGCCGGTCACCGGGAATTAATGGTTTTTTCCATAGTTTCCGTATAGTTGCTGTTTTTTGACCCGTTATAAGTTCAACATGACGGCTTCCAAAGAGTAAAATTGGTATATAAGACACCTTCTTTAATTTATTTAATATTTTTATTACTTAATTGTCTGAACTAGATATTATTTCTTCTCCAAACTCGTAGGTTTTGATACGAATATCATCCAGGTAAGGCTTCAATGATTCTGCAATTTTCTTGACATCATCCCTCAAAGGCATAACCGCTTCTTTTAATCTTTCATCAAGCACAGTTTTACTATTGAACTGTTGCAGGGTGTACATGTTACATTGGATTGATTTTGCAATTTCAACAACATCTTCCGGTTCCATGATGGCTGGTACGTAGGTTGTTCTGCACTCTAGAAAGGTTTCAGGGTCTTTGCTACAAATTTCCATGCTGGATCTGACCTGTGATCCAATGGCTTCACCTATGATCTGTTCATATTTATTGAAGGGTGCTTTAATGTCCAGAGCAACATAATCAATTAGTTTAATCATTTTTTCAAGTTTTTCAGGATAATATCCATTTGTATCAAGTTTAGTTGATAGTTCAAGGGATTTTGCATGCTTTAAAATTTCAAAGACTTGCATATCTTGCATTAATGGTTCTCCACCAGATATCACAACACTGTCTATGAAATCAATGGATTCCTCAATTTTCTGGAATATCTCTTCCACCCGATAAACATCTCCCCCTTTTATGATTTCAGGATTATGGCAGTAAGGACATCTTAACATGCATCCTGCTGTGAAGATTACCAAAGCCATTTTACCTGAAAACTCAATAGAAGATATTACCATGCCTCCAATTTCTATGAGGCTGTCACAGGATCCTTCT
This sequence comes from Methanobacteriota archaeon, assembly GCA_023430285.1. Taxonomy (GTDB): domain Archaea; phylum Methanobacteriota; class Methanobacteria; order Methanobacteriales; family Methanobacteriaceae; genus Methanobacterium_B. Next base: position 31,027 of record JAEZAV010000104.1, read on the forward strand.
TTACTCATGTTAAACCTTAATTAATTAGTTTTCCTAAAATTTTAATAAATCTTTCATCCTCTTCCATGGTTCCCACACTGACACGTATCCAGTACTCGTCAAGCCCCTTGAACGAAGTGCAGTCCCTTACAATAACGCCTTTTTCCATGAGCTTTTGGGTGAGTTCTTTGGCTTTGAGGCCTGTTTTTCTTACATCCGCTAGGATGTAGTTGGATGCTGATTCATAAACAGTTAATTCCTTAAATTTAGACATTTCAGTATAAAGTAGTTCTCTGCTTTTTAAACTAAGATCTGTTGATTTTTTGATGTATTCTTTGTCGTTTAATGTGGCGCTTGCAGCCACTTCAGAAAGTTTGGTGAGGCTGAAAACTGGTTTTACACGGTGCATGTACTCTATGATTGTGGGGTTGGAGAGACCGTAGCCAATTCTCATTCCTGCAAGTCCAAGCACCTTTGAAAAGGTTCTGAGTATGAATACGTTCTCATATTTTTTCAGAAGATCTACATTTGTGTAGTCTGAAAATTCTATGTATGCTTCGTCAACCACAACCAGTGCATCGGTATTTTCAATTATTTTAACTAGGTCCTGCCTTGAAATCAAACCCCCTGTGGGGTTGTTTGGTGTACAGAGGAATATCAACTTGGTTTTAGGGGTTATGGCATCTAAAACAGAATTTACATCTAAAGTGTTGGTTGGAACATCCCATTTGGCGTATACAGGCACAGCACCCTGAATTTTAAGCATGAATTCGTAGTACATGTATCCTGGAATTGGCACTATAAATTCATCTCCGGGTTCTGTGAAGGTCTTTCCAAGAACATCTATGATTTCGTCGGCCCCATCACCTCCAATAATAACATTTGATGGAGTTACCTGGGAGTACTCAGCAATTTCTCCTTTAAGAGTTTCCAAATTGGATTCTGGATACTGGTGGATGAGTTTGAGATTATTTTTCAGGGCTTCAACAGCCTTTGGTGAAGGTCCCATTGGGTTCTCATTACTGCCCAGTTTAATTATATTTTCAGGTTTTAAACCATAGGTTTTTGCAATGTCGTCCACGGATCTTCCTGGAACATATGGATCAAGTTCTTTAACTACTTTATTAATTTTAATCATTTAAATCACTTTTAAGAGCCATTTTAGAGTATCTGATGGCGTTGTTTGTTATGTTTTCAATTTCTTCGTTTTTGAGTGTTCTCACGGCCTTGGCTGGAACTCCGAGTATAAGGCTGTTTTCAGGAAATTCATGATTTTCAGTTACCAATGCTCCTGCTCCAACAATGCTGTTTTTCCTAATTAAGGCTCCGTTTAGCACTGTTGCATTCATTCCAATCAAACAGTTGTCTTCTATATCACATCCATGGAGCACCGCAGCATGTCCCACTGAAACCTTGTTACCAATTGAGAGCGGATAACCTTGAGACGAGTGCAGGACACAGTTGTCCTGAACATTGGAACATTTTCCAATTTTAATGGGCTCTATATCTCCCCTTATCACTGCATTGTACCATACTGATGATTTTTCATCTATGGAAACATTTCCATTAACTACTGATCCCTCAAATGATGTATACTTTTTAGATCCCATTTTAACCTCATTTCCTTAATTTTGTTAAATCCATTCGATTATCTATTTGGATTTATTATTTTCAATTATTTGATGTTCCTGAACAGCAATTAACAGTTTGTTTGATTCCAAGTCTTTGCTTAGAATTACACCTGCACCTATTCTGGAATTCACACCTACCTTAACACCGGGATTGAAACTGCTGTTTATACCGGTTTTCACGCCATCTCCGAATACAACACCCATTTTTCTCCGGCCGGAATCGATCTTTTCGTTTTTCACAACGATCTTCACGTTTCCATCGTCAAATCTGAGATTTGCTATGTTGGTACCTGCAGCTATGTTGCAGTTTGACCCTATTATTGAGTCTCCAACGTAACTCAAATGGTTTACATTTGTGTGGTCCATGATTATGGAATTTTTCAGCTCCACAGCATTTCCAACACTCACGTTGTTGCCTACGCTGGTGTATTTTCTCATGAAGCTGTTGGGACCTATATCACAATTTTCCCCTATGTAAACTGGCCCCATGATGTAACAACCAGACCTTACAACACTGTTTTTACCTATAAACACTGGGCCATGTATTGTTACACCCTCTTCAACTTCTCCCTGGATATCTGTTTCAAGATCCTTCAAGAAGTGTTCATTAACATCTAGAAGTTCCCATGGTCTTCCAATATCTATCCATCTGTTGGTTGATTGAAGTCCAACCACATTTTCATCTTCATTCATCTGTAGCTGGAGTGAATCTGTGATTTCATACTCTCCCCTCTCAGATTTGGGGGTTTGATCGATTGCATCGAAGATTTGATCATCGAAGAGGTATATTCCTGCATTGATCAAGTTGCTTGGCGCCTCTTCTTTCTTTGGTTTTTCAACAATTCTGATTATCCTGTTTCCATCTAATTCTACAACACCGAATGACGATGGATCCTCAACTTCTGTGAGCACCAACATGGATCTGGCATTTTCTTCCCTGTAACCATCAATAAGATCGGATATTAATGCGGGATCAACAATAATATCTCCGTTGAGGGTTATAAACTGTCCATGAACATGTTTTCTTGCTGAACCTATTGCATGTGCTGTTCCGAGCCTTTGTTCCTGGGTAACGTAGCTGATTTTAACGCCGATATCTTTACCATCTTTAAAATGGTCCTTTATCACTTCTTCATGATATCCAACCACCAGGGTTATTTCATCCACACCTGCATCACGCAACGACTCAATATTGTACTGTAAAATAGGTTTTCCACCAATTTGAAGCATTGTTTTAGGCTTTGTAATGGTAAGTGGCCTCATTCTTGTTCCTTCACCCGCAGTGAGTATGATCGCTTTCATAACTTATAAACCCCATTGAAAATCCTTTAAAAGAATAAATCTTAAGTATTAAAGTATATTATCTAAGGTGTATAATTATTTTGTTGAACTCTATATTAAATCTTATAATATGCTGTTTTTACAAACGAGTCAGAACAGAATAATTTTGTGTGCTAAAAAAAGTTGAAAAAGAAAAAAAAATATTTAATTTATATGATGTCTTCTATGAATTCTGCACATTGATCCCTGATCATCTGGGCCTTTTCATCACTGGTTGCCTCAAGCGTGATCCTTACGTAGGATTCTGTACCCGACGGTCTAATAAGTACCCAGCTTCCATCAACCATTGAAATTCTGACACCGTCTATTCGATTTACATCAACCACATCATCAAATAGATTGTGAAGTTCGTCTTGAACTTTCAACATGATGATCTCTTTTTGGTAATCTTCACAGATGATCTTGTCCCTTATGGTTGGAAAACTTGGCACCGAACTCAGCTGCTGGGAAAGTGAACCATTGTGCTGAACCAGTTCTATCACCCTCAGTGCTGAAAGAATTCCATCTGGACACATGCAAAAGTTCGGATGAATCCATGTGCCTGAAGGTTCCCCTCCAAAACTTGCAGAAGAATCAACAATGGATTCTGCAACGTGCACGTCCCCCACTTTAGTTCTTATAACTGTTCCATTAACTTCTTCCATACATTTATCAGTACATAGGGATGCATCAACTGTTGTAACTACCACACCGCCTATTTCACGAGATACGATGGCTAAAAGTTTGTCAAAATCAGCCATATTTCCCTTTTCATCTATGGCTATCATTCGATCTGCATCACCGTCATGTGCTATTCCAATTTCAGCCCCTGTAGCTTTCACAACCTTCATGAGTTCTTGAAGATTTTTTTGTGAAGGTTCAGGCATCCTGCCTGGGAAAAATCCATCAGGATGGGAGTTTATTGATACAACGTCGCAGCCTGCCTTTCTGAGTATTAATGGTGATAAGTAGGATGCTGCACCATTTGCACAGTCCACAACAACTTTGGTACCTGGTTTGATTTTGATTTGTTTTAGAATATCGTTAATATAATCGTTTACAACATCTTCATTTTCTTCAATCAACCCTATATCTTGCCACGAAACAGTTTTGAAGATTTTTTTGTGCACGATCTCCTCGATGGTTCTTTCTTGTTCCTGTCTGTAGGCCATTCCATCGGGGTTCCACAA
>JAEZAV010000142.1 GCA_023430285.1 Methanobacteriota archaeon
GCATGTGTTCCTGTTCCACATGCCACATCCATTAAAAGATTAGTTGAACTGGGTTGGTTTTTATGGACCACCCATTTAATAAATTCTACCTCTCCTTCGTAATCCATTCCCTTGTATATTTTGTCGTAGTACCTTGCGAAGTTCTTGTAAAGTTGTTCTTCTGTCATTTATAATCCCTAATTAAGTTACATCAAACGATCTTATTAATCAATTTGGCAACATTTTCACCAAATCTTTCAATTGTACGGATGCCTTCTGCATCTTCCAGTGCTTCTCCCTTTTCCCTTCCGAACACCATGTTCCAGTAGGTTGAACCCGGGACAATCATGTCGTTTATCAAGTAGAACATTAGAAGCTCTTGAAGTGTTGATGTTTGTCCTCCACGTCTGGCTACTGCTATTGGTCCTCCCACCTTCCAGGATAGGAAGTTGTTGTTGTTCATAGAAACGTAACCAATTCTTTGCAGTGCGGCCATTAGATCTCCCCTTGCAGTACCGAAGTAAACAGGTGTGGCCACTATAAAACCTTTAGATTCCTTAATTTTCTCAATGATATCATTCAAACCATCATCGATCTTGCACTTATGGATCCTAGCACATTTCCCACAGGCCCTGCAGGATTCTATGTGTTTTCCCCTCAAGTACACGACCTCTGTTTCTAATCCATTGTTTTCCACTACTTCTGCACATTTAGAAATCACTTCCGATGTGTTTCCATTTTTTCTGGGACTTGCACAAATAAAAAGAACTTTTTCCATGGTGTAACCTCTTTAACGATATTTCTCAAGTTCAATAAAATCCATTGATAATAAATTTAATTTGGATCATTATAGTTAGGTCTTAAAAATTAATAAATTTAAGCATGACCATTCCATGATATCCTGTAGAAGCAAAGATTTTGAGTATAATTAATCTCTTTAAAAATCAATAATTTGGGAACTGCATTAAAATAACGTTGATTCAATGTTTTTAACAGATTTGGCGCTTTTTAAATGATGAATGATATTTCTGTTTTACTGCAAAGATTTTAATACTTTAAGCTAATTTTTTCATAAATAAAATTAACTTCAAAAACTAAAATATTATGGGGGATTGGTCTTGTTACAAGGATTTTGATGGTTGGCCAAAGATCAAAGGAAGCAGAGAACTACAAATCCTTCCTAAAGTCCAGGGGTTACATATTAATTTCATTTCCAAGATGATTAATTCTTATAGCACGAACCAATCAGTTTTGCTTCATGTCTCTTTTTCGTAGTCCCAGTTCATTATCATGTGGTGTATCAGATCGCTCACATCTCTGAAGTAGGTTTCACTGTTTATTCCCCTTGTTTCAAGGGCTTGGAGATGATCAGTTGGGATGTTGGAAAGACTCTTAGAAATTGCAGACAGTAGTATTGATACTTCAACAGGATCCACATCTTGCCTTATACTTCCATCATCAAGACCAGTTTGCACAGATTGACACAGAATTGAAAACCTTTCCTTCCTGAGTTTTGATATTTCAGTTTCACATGCTATTTCATAGGGAATTGAATTACCATTGGATTTAGAGTTGGTTTTACGTTCATCTGAACCATCAGGTTCCATATTAAATCTTCCTGATCTGAAGTAGTTGTATATGTTTATGTGATCAGGATAGTTCAATGTAAATTCATTGTAGGCGTTTCTGTAGGCTGCGATCTTATCGATCCCTTTATCCTCTTTTTTGACAGCTTCCCTTATTATTGAATTAAGTATCTTAGTCCCCCTGAGAACTATTGCGAAAAATAAAGACTTTTTGTTCTGAAAGTAAAGGTAGAGTGTTGCCTTAGAAAGTTCAACTTCCAGTGCTATATCATTCATAGACACTTCATCGTAACCCCTCGAAAAGAATAATTTTTCAGCTGCGTTGATTATATCATGCTGGCGTTGCTTTTTTTCCCTTTCCCTTCTATCAGTGATGGACATAATTTTTCACCCCCATAATACTATACCACAATTAAATTTGTTGTTAGTAATATTACGGTGATTTAATATATTTGACTTTTGTTTTGATTTTTTCAAACTCAAATCAAATTGCAACCTGAAAATAGTTTTAAAATAAACTGAAACAAAATTTTTGGAAGGGATATCTAGTGAAATTTAAATTTAAATAAAAAAAAAGAAAGGGTGGAAATTAAATTCCACCAAAGATGTTACTTAGTTACTTGGGTTGATTAAACCTCTTTCTCCGCTAGGCATGAACTCTCTTAAAGCTCCCTGAGCTATGGATTTTCTTGGATTGGTGAAGTCAAATCCGAGGTTCTTGTCAGCAAATGCAATTTTTATCAAAGGATTTGCACAGAATGCGTCTCCTCTTGCTGCGTGAGGTGCCTGAGCGATTCCTGCGTACTCTGGCTGGTGACCCACGTTCATTGCATAGTTAGGGTAGTTAGGTCCTCTGAGTTCGTGTATTAAACCTTCGTCACTTCTAATTGAAAGTGAGTTGGATGCACCACACTGATCCTGCAGATCGTATCCGTAGAAACCGAGCCTGCTGTGAACTTCTTTGTGGAGTATCTGGCTTAAATACCAACCGTTGATACCTGCGTTGGAGTTACCTGTAGCGAAAGCTGTTGAACATCCAGCTGCTGCTGCTGCAACTGCTGCCCTCTGTGATCCACCGAAGTGGTCTTCGAGTAATGCTGGGATTTCGTACTGTTCCATTGCGTAGAGTGTAATTTCTGAGGAAATATCCTTAACTACTTCTGCATCTGCTGTTGCACCGCATAATCCGAACTTGTCTTCTACGTATTCTTTACCGTAGTAGAGGAAGTCGTCTAATATGTCATCGGTGTATGCAGCTGTTGCATACTGTGTGAAACCTACACCACCAGACATGTATGAACCTAGCCAGATCTGATCGTATATTGCTGCTGCTGCTGCAATTACCTGTAGAGATACTTCTGCAGGGTCTTCAGATACTCTGGAGGTCTGTATCATATCAGCTAAAACACCGAATGGGATTCCACCAGGTTCGTTAGGTCCTCTTGCCCTTCTTGCAGGTAAGATTGTACCCATTTCAATTACGTCAGCATGTTTTGCTGCGTATGAAAAGTCAGCAATTGCTGCTTCTCCAGCACAGAGTTTGTATGCTGAAATGAAACTCATTCCAATCTGCATTGCAGACCATCTGGAAACTGTTCCACCGTCACAAGCCCTTACAACCATGGTAGGTACTCTACTTACTTGGTAAGTTTTTTTACCGATGTAGCTCTTGAGCTGTTCTGCCTGTTCTTCAGGGAATTCCTTGTTTATGTCGATGATGAATCTGCTGTCGAGTTCATCTACGAGGTTGTCATCTCCACTGAATATTTTTGCGTAACAGTCTCCAACTAAACCTGGGTGAACTTCTACCATGTGTTCCTGCACAACAGCTCCTCCTGGGAGTGCGTGGTTTATGGTTTCCATGTAGTTGTTTATGGTTTCTGGAGTAACTTCTACACCTAAACGTTTTTCTAGAACAGCGTGAGCTGTGTCCATACCTACAATGATGGTCCTTTTGATGTCGTCAGACAACTGCTGGATAGCACTGTTGTTTAGGAAGTGAAGGTCGTCACCTTCAACATAGGAATCTGTTCCTGAAACTTTGTAGGACATTAATTTCCTCTGTCCTAGTGGAACACCTATGTCTGGGTTGTAGCCTGGGAGGCCTCCCCTTTCTTCTTCTAGCTTTTTGGAGAATTCATTGAATTCTTTTTTACGAGGGGACTGTTCCCAACCACCGTAGCAGTAATAGTTGGTGTAATGTTCGTTAGGGTCCTCGTTAAATTTGTTTTTTAAAGCTTTTAAAAACAATTTTTTATCATTTTCCATCTTATTCACCTAATTTGCGCTTTAAATCATCTTTGAAAACTTCTAATCCGAATCCACCATCTGTTCTTGCTGCGTGAATGGCTTCTACTGTTTCGATAGCTTCAGGGTCATCCCTCATGCTGATGTTGTCGCTTCTGTAGATGGTTGTGATTTCTTTGAGAT
>JAEZAV010000023.1 GCA_023430285.1 Methanobacteriota archaeon
CTCCTGAACAAAATTTAATCTCTATGTTTCCATTTCTTCCATCTGGAAATGCATGTTTCATTGAATTTGAAACCAACTCGTTAACAATTAGTCCTAATGGTATGGCCGTGTTTATATCCACCATAACAGATTCAACATCCACCTTGAGTTTAATAAGGTTCTGATTGGAAATGTATATTCTGTAAAGTTCGCCTGTCAATGTATTGATAAATTTCCCAAAGTCTATTCTTTTAAGGTCGGTGGATTGATAAAGAAGTTCATGGATTAGTGCCATTGATCTGGCCCTGTTTTGTGATTCTTTAAAAATATTTTTTGATGCTTCATCCTTAATATAACGGGATTGGAGACTTAAAAGACTTGATATGACCATCAAATTGTTTTTCGTACGGTGATGAATTTCTTTTAGAAGCATTTCTTTTTCTTCTAAAGATTTTTGTACGGATTCTTCTGCTTTTTTTCTTACACTAATGTTGCTGAAGGTGATCAACCATCCAATGTGTTGTTTTTTATTTTCAAGGGACGTTACCAGTGTGTCTAGCCATATTTTTTCTGGGGTTTCAATTTCAATTTCCTTTTCACTTTCATGTGGAATTTTTTTGAGTGGGTAAAGTTCTTTAAATTGGGTTATAGTTTCTTCAACATTTTTACCCTCAAAATTTGACTTTATTTTTAGTATTTCCTTAGCTGATTTGTTAATATCCACTATGCCTTTTTCAGAATCTATTACTAATGCACCACTTCCCATTTTGTTGAATAGTTTTTTGTAGGCGATTGGTACAATATCTAGGAGTTTGTATTTGAAGATACTGTAGGCAACTAACACACCAGATATGGTGAATGCAAATGGAGTGAGATCCAGGCCATTCACAGGACTGTAGTCAGTCAAGTAAATCACGTTTGCAAAGATTGGAATCATGGTAGCTAAGAGTATCATCAAAGCTTGTTTTTGAAATACTTTAGGATTTCGGATTATGGATTGGATGAGCAAGAACACTCCTGTAACAAGCAGGATATAGGTATAAATCATGTTTATGAAAAATCCGATACCTTTGCCGTATATTAGTAAAGACATGGGATCGTTTGATGTTGGTGTTATGGTGGGCCAGATCAACCCATACCATGGGTTGGTTGCAACTAAGACCAGGATCAAAAGTGGGACAATTGACAGTAGGGCTGCAAATTTTTTATTGAGATACTTCTTGTTATCGGTATAACTCATGGTAAACAAGAGGAAAAATGGGCCTATGAAAACTATTCCAACGTAGCTCAATTGACTCCAGAGGATCTTAATATCCATGCCTGTTGATGCCATTTGAAAGGCTTCACAAATCGACCAGATTGATACTGCACCCATCAAAAGTGAAAATAAATATGCATTTGGATTTAAACGTTTATTCCAACTGTAAAATGATATATAAAGTGTTACGGATGTTGATATCAGCAGCAGTATGGCATATATCCCATAAATTTCTGTCATATACAACTCCCAACTGGTCTAAAGAATTTGAAGACCTGAATAATTATCAAAGTTTTATGTTAACAAGTAATTTGTAGTAATTCAATACAATACGATATATATTTTAGTCTTTTATCCTATTTTAATCTTTAGATTTCTGTACCATGTATTGCAGTGGATTTAAGTAGGTTCACTATATTTTAATTATTAATCTTAAAATAATCAGGAAAACTGACAATTAGGATGGTTAAATAAACACTCAAATAAAAAATTGATAGGTTTTTTTTAAAATGATAATCTTTTTTTCCAGGATAACCTGAATTTTTTAGAGTAGTTTACTGGAAAAAAATATGCAAACAAAGAAAAAAAATGTAATAATAAATAATTCCAAGTTTAAATCAGTTATAAAGAATCTTCTGTGCCACATTCTTCTTCATGAGGACATACATGGACCGTTGCTATTTTAATTAGTGAAACATTGGATAATATTTCATGCTCTACACTGTGGGCAATAACATGAGCTTCTTTAAGTTTCAGTTCTCCACTAAGTTCAATATGAAGTACAGCTGAACAATAGGGCCCCATAGGATTTATTCTGATTCCGTGCACACCCTTAACACCTGAAACTTTCATTGATGTTTGTTCAATCTCTTTTATGATGTCGTTTGATGGAACTTTACCCATTAAAATATTTACATTATCAATACCCAGTTGAATAGCTGTTTTTATCACTATCAATGCAATAACAATAGCTACCAAAGGATCTAAAAAGGTGTAACCCAATTGGGAACCCAAAACACCTAAAAGTATGGCAATACATGAAAATATGTCCACCTTTTGATGTTGGCCATCGGCTATTATTGCAGGGCTATGTATTTTTTCTCCGGCACTTAGAAGATATTTGGTAAGAACAAAATTTGTTAAAATTCCTACCAAAGCCATAACTGCAGCTATCAGATCTGGTGCAACCAATGGATTTCCTGAGATCAATTTAAAGTAAACACCGGAAAGAATTTCGTAGGCCACAACAACCAGAAAAACTACAATGACCAAACTTACCAATGGTTCTGCCCGCCCATGACCGTACTGATGATCGTCATCTGCAGGTTTCATACCAATTTTAAATCCTACAAATGCTATTATGGACGTGAGCACATCGGACAACGTGTGTGCAGATTCTGCTATTAATGCACTACTCCCAGATAATGTGCCTATAACAAAATTGAAAATTGTTAGAAAAATATTTCCAGTTATGGCTACTGTTGATGCTTTTCTCCCAACACGCTCACGAAGATCATCTTGATTTTCCAATACCATCACCATTCTAATATTAATTCAATAATTTTAAGGAAATATAAGGTTAATATACAATACTATTTATTATTTATGATAGATAAGTCATTGATTGTTTTCGGAATTAATTTTTAGGATTGCTAAAATCAGAATAATTAATAGGTTCAACTTAAATATTAATAATAAACTTAAAATTAACGTGTTTTTTTGTAGGTGATGGAAATGTCTGAAAAGAATTTGAAACTGAAACCAAATGAAGCAGCCGCTGAAGAAAGTAGTGTTGACGAAGAATCAGAAGTTGAAAATGAATTTACAACAACAGAACGTTCAATAAATGATATTCTCTCAACATTAAAGGATAAACAAGAAGAATTTAGTCAGATGATCTCTGATTATACAATATTCAATAAGAGAACTCTGGTGGATGTCATTGAATCAACAGATTC
>JAEZAV010000165.1 GCA_023430285.1 Methanobacteriota archaeon
AGACTCCAATCAAGATTCATAGAAGATGATGCATCGATAGAAATATTCAAAGAAACACAAAACAGGGTTAGAAGCATAGCAATTCTCCATGAGAAACTGTACCAGTCCGAAGATCTTGCCAAGATCAAGATCGATGAATACGTTAAGTTACTGGCAGAAGACCTGCTCTACTTCTATGAACTGGAAAACAGCAAGGTGGAAATGAATATAAATGTGGAAGAAGTGTATCTAAACATTGAAACAGCAATACCCTGTGGACTCATAATAGATGAACTGGTTTCAAATTCATTGAAGTATGCATTTAAACCTGGTGAAAACGGCACCATCACCATTGAACTTCATTCAAATGAGGATGGCAGGTTCACACTCACAGTGTCCGATGATGGTGTTGGAATTCCCGAGACAGTTGATCCTGAAAATTCAGAAACCTTTGGAATGCAGCTCATCAAATACCTATCCAACCAACTCAAGGCAGAGATGGAGTTGGACAGAACAGATGGAACAAAATTTAAACTAGAATTTAATGAATTACAATACAAAAACAGAGTATTTAACGAAGTACCATAGAATTAAAACCCTTAGATTTGGGTTAAATTGTAAAAAATAGGATAAAATGACTAACGAAAAGATATTGGTTGTTGAAGATGAAGAACTCATAGGCCAAGACATCAAATTTTTATTGGAAGATCTTGGATATGAAGTGCCAGATCTGGTACCCTCTGGAGAGGAAGCTATTCAGAAGGCAATGGAAACCAATGCAGATTTAGTTCTCATGGACATCATGTTAGAGGGTGACATGGATGGTATTGAGGCAGCCAACAGGATCAACAACCAATATGGAATTCCAGTCATCTACCTCACAGCCTACAGAAACGAGGAAATTTTCAACAGGGCAAAACTATCAGAACCATACGCGTACATTGTAAAACCCTTTGAAGAACGTGAACTCAAAACCAACGTAGAAATAGTTTTAAACAGACATAAAGCAGAACAGGAACGCATAAAACTCACCGAACTCACCGCAAAAAATGAAATACTCAAGAGATCGTTGAATGAACAAGAAACTCTGCTCAGGGAAATTCATCACAGGGTAAACAACAACATGCAGATCATAAGTAGCATGTTATCACTTCAATCAACACAGGTAAAGGATCCAACTGACTTACAACTGTTTAAAGACAGTCAAAACCGGGTTAAATCCATGGCAAAGGTTCATGAAAGACTTTATCAATCCTACGATCTTTCCACCATCAAATTTGCAGACTACTGTAAAAGCCTATTAACAGATCTTTTCAGTTCACACAGAGCTCCTCCAAGTGTGAGGCTCAAACTCGACATAGAAAATGTTCCATTCAACATGGAAACTGCAATTCCCTGTGGACTGCTCATAAACGAACTGGTTTCAAATTCCCTTAAATACGCATTTCCTGATAAAAATGGGGAAATAGCAGTGAGTCTCAAACACTACAACCAAAATAAATACTTGCTTACCATAAGTGACAATGGAATTGGAATACCTGATGATATAGATTTTGAAAATGGTCCATCTTTAGGATTTAGGTTGGTTCATAACCTAACAAATCAGCTTGAAGGTAAAATTGAACTCTTTAAGATGGGTGGAACAACATTCAAACTGCTCTTCATGGAACTTGTTTACGAAACAAGATCTGGAATAAAGGATACCATAACCACGGCTTACAAGTCCAGAGAACTTCGTGAAACAGCTGAAAGAATATTGAATAATAGAATTGACGATATTGAAGCAATACCTCAGGATTACCATGAACTGCTACGGGATCTGCAGGTTCACCAGATAGAGGTGGAAATGCAGAAGGAAGAACTCAAAACATCCAAACGGGAAATTTTAGAATCCAGAAAAAAATATCTAGATCTCTACAACTCCTCACCTGTAGGATACCTGTCCATTGGAAAGGACTGTATAATCAAGGAAATAAATGATACTGGTGCTTCAATGTTGGGAATATCCCTTGGAGGACTTATAAACACTTCATTTTTAAGTTTCCTACGATCAGATTCAAGGTTGATTTTTGAAAATTACAACGACAAAGCAATAAGAACTTGGAAAAAGCAGAAGTATCGAATGGCACTTTTAAGGGCTGAAGGAAGTGAATTTGACGCTTATGTAGAATTAACTCCAGTCATAAATTCTGATGGAACTTTCAAGGAATTTCAAATGACATTAATAGATTTTAGCAGGTTTTAAATCACTTTTTAATCCAATGGATGAACTCTAACTTGAATAGGGGATCCAACTAAATTTATTGGATATACTATTTTTTTTTATTCAACTCTGATTACAAAAAAAAATTTATGGAAAGATATTTTTTATTAAACCTGCCTGGGAACAGGTTAATACCTAAATTTATCCCTTAAATATCAGTCAGGGTACTTAAACAACCAATTTTCCATTGGAGGTTCAAGAAGTACTGTTATGATGTCCCCGGCTTCAATTCCAGGTTCTTCAGACAGATTTTTCACTATTTCCTCGAAGAGCTTCTTTTTTGTTGATTCCGGCCTTCCAGGGTAAAGGGTTATTTCGATGATTGTTAAGTTTTTACTTCTGTCGGATGGTATGGTGCAGGTTGCTTCTGAAATTTCATATAATCTTTGGACTATTTTAATTTCATCAACAGCCACAGCATCTTTAACTGCATTTTTAACTCCGTTTAATACAGATTTTTTGTATTCTGATGTTTTACCTTCTAAAATTTCAATTTTTACCATTGGCATTTTAGTTCTTGCCTCCTAAATGAAACCCATTTTCTCGGGTCTAGAATAAATTCTTTTTTTATGGACAATTCTTGTTTTCACAGGAACTAGATCTAAAAAATAAATATTTAAAATTATTTGTTTTACATTAGGTTTAATCAGCTGATCCAATGTAGTTTCCAAGCCTCTTTGCAAGTGCAACTATGGTGAGTACTGGAGGTGCGCCTGGAGCCCATGGAAATACACTTGCATCTGAAACAAAAAGGCCTGAAACTTCTGTTTCAAGATTTTTATCCACAACTTCTCCTATTGCTGCAGTTCCCCCTGGATGTGCACCCCTGGCAATGGTGCTGGTCAAGGTTTTTGGATCAACTCCGGATTCTGTGAGTATGGCCGCTGCAACAGCAGCACCCTTTGCAAGTAACCCCACATCCTTGGAGGTACTGAACTTTTTGATGTGATCCTCGCGAACCTCACCAGATGGTTCATCCCCGATCTTCACCATCATCCCAAGAATATCACTACTTCGGGCATCAAATGGTTTCAGATTGTTAACCAGCATCTCAGAATAATGTGGTGCTAAGATAACATCACCCAAACTTATGAGTGAGTTCATTGTAACTTCGCTATCGAACTTAATATCCTTTAAAATTCCGCCAACCGTTATGAAACTGTCTACAAAAAGATGATTTCCAGCTTCAATATTGCTCCTTCTCAATATTCTGGGAGTTTCGATCCCGCCAGCTGCCAGTACAACGTAATCTGCGTAAAATTCCTTATCAGCTGTTTTAACACCTTTAATTTCATTATTTTTGATGATTAAATCTGTGACGTCGGTGTCTGTCACCAATTTAGCTCCGCTATTTAATGAATCGTTAACGTACTCTTGACTCGTCCATTTAGCATCCTGCGGACATCCAAATGCACATTTTCCACAGGGTTTACATTCTTGTGGTTCAATGAACTTGGGCATTTTTTGGGTGTTAAATCCTAATTCATTAGCAGTTTTCATTATAAGCTTGGTACCATCACCAAAATGTGAATCTGGAAGTGTTGAAACTCCCATTTCTGCTTCAATTTCATTAAACTCAGTTTCAAGATCGATACCCAGTTTTTTAAACGGTTCCTGACAGGTTCTAACAGCATTTCCTGCTGTTACAACAGTGGTTCCTCCGACACATGATGTTTTTAAGAGCTCCACACCCACATCACAATTGTCGTAGTGTTTGTATGCATTTCCAGTGGTATCACTAGGACCCCTTTCAATAAAGGTTACGTTCATGCCTCTTTTTATCAGTTCCCTTCCAACTGTGGCACCGCCGGCACCTGTTCCAACAACGATAACATCTTTCATATGACATCACAAAATTCCTTGATTTCCTAAAAAATTATAACTACAAAGAACAATTATTTTCATGCTTCAATTGAGAAGATCCTTGTAAAAAGAAAAATATTAGTGATTTAAGATCTTTTCAAAGTTCTTTGAGGCTTTCTTGGTTCAAATTCGGTTTTCTTCTCTTTTTTTTCCTTGAAAAATTTGAGGGCAATGTATCCTCCCAACATTCCAATGACACCGTATATGATTATTGACACTATTAATCCCATTAAAAGGTAAAATAGACCTGTTAAAGGAACAAGAATGCCCAGGGCTAACGGACTTGGTAATGTGTAGGGAAGTGTTGGTCCTGTTAAAAATCCGAAGAAGAAGAAAAACACTCCAAAAACGATTGCAGCTATTCCGCCAACCATTGCACTGGTATTTTCTGTTTTGGTGAGGTAAGTTGCTGCAAATCCCATGATGAAAATGGAAAATACTCCTCCGAGATGAATCACAGGAAGTGCAAGTCCCAATATAAAGCTTATTACGATTGCAGTTTCAACGCTGAAGTTGGCCATCCAAAATT
>JAEZAV010000059.1 GCA_023430285.1 Methanobacteriota archaeon
TTGCACAATCAAATCCACCAATTTCTCTGGAAATAATGTATTGGGATCCTCAACAACTTCTGGAGGGGCGATATCAAACAGTGGAATTTTAACTGTGACCAACTCTGTTTTCTATACGAACGCAGCAGAATATGGTGGTGCCTTGTTCAACGAAAATAGTAGCCTCATTTACAACTGTACCTTCAGTTCAAACCAAGGTCAGTATGGAGGTGCAGTGTACAACCAAGGATACTTCAACCTCACCTGCAGCACCTTGACCAAAAACTTTGCATATTACAATGGTGGGGTTTTTGCAGGTTATGGGGGTAATGCCAATCTGAAATTCAACAGAATTGTTGGAAACATAGCTGATTATGGACCCGGAGTTTACACAGATAAAGACTATGTAAACTCCAACTACAATTGGTGGGGATCAAACAGTTCACCCCAAGCTTTCATATACGGAAATGTTAATGCAACTAAATGGATGGTTTTAAACATTAACAGCCCAAAGCTAATTAAAAATGGCACCCCTACAAATATTACTGCAAATCTTCTCTACGACAACACAAAGGTCAAACACGACCCATCTAATGGACACGTACCTGATGGAATGAACGTAAAATTTACATCAAACATGGGCAGTTTCAAACCAGCAAGCACCTACACAGTAAATGGTGAGGTTGTGACAATTTACACATCTACACAAACTGGTGCCGTGAATTTGTATGCCTCTGTTGATAATCAGACAGTTAAATTAAATGCAACAATTGTCAAACCCCTTCTTGTAAATGGAACCACACCTAAAAATGGTGCGATAAATGTGCCTGGAAATACCAAGATACAGGTGAAGTTCAACCAGAATATAAAACGGGGAAATATGTACATTGACCTGTTAAATTCAAGTGGAACAAAAATTGGATTTACAAGCAGCATCATCAACAACGTACTAACTCTTACACCTAAAACTACATTAAAAACAGGTAACTACTGCCTGATCTTGCACACAGGATCTGTTATTAGTCAATTAAACAGCAGTTTGTCCCTTTACAGGTTAAACTTCGCTGTTGATAACACTGCTCCAAAGTTAATATCAACCAGTCCAAAAAATCTTCAAACCAAGGTTTCAACAAGTTCAACCATCAGCATGAGATTCACTGAAAACATACAAAAAAGCACAAATTTCTCTAAAATAACGGTTAAAAATTTAAGCACTGGCAAAATCATAGCCATTAAAAGCAGCGTATCCAAAAATAGTGTTTATATCCAGACTGGTGCAAAAACTAAAAATACATGGTACCTTGTTAGTGTGCCTGCTGCATCTGTGAAGGACTTTGCAGGTAACAATCAGCAGATGAGTTACAGTTTCAAGTTTAAAACTTAACCCCACCCTTTTTGTTTTTTCGCATCCACTGACTTTTATCAAAAATTATATTAAAATTTAACTAAAATGTAACATATTTTTTACATATCCTCAGAATCAAAGGCCAGGTGAATTTATTGGTAATAGCAAAAGAAGAATGGTTTAAAAGTAAAGAGAAAGGAGTAGGTTATGAAACATGGCAGGGAAATGTGTTTTTACTGGTAATTATTTTAATTGTGTTAAGTAGCATTTTCCTTTCAACTTACTCGAAGGTAGTGGGATGGATTTTGTGTGTTCTGTTTTTATTTTTACTATTAGATGGTTTGCATGCATCAGTGAAAGCCATGGATAAACAAGACAAGCATCATTACTCTTTGGCCATGAAAAACACGGCATTGTCAATGTTGATAACCATGATAGTACTCTTCATGATTTCGGGGTATCTGATATTTCTTAAAAATATCATGTGGATCATCTACATAACCTGTGCTGTGGGTTTCGTTGTGGCCATACTAAATAAACGCAAAATAGACAGATTACCTTAAAATAATAGCTATGAACCATGAAAAATGTGTAAACGAAAGAAAAAGAGTATTGTAAAATAAATTGCCATGACTCAAATCTTGAAAAGTTTATGTTTTATACAAACAATTATAGTGCTTGAAAATATTAAATAAAACCCATCATTAATTTTAGATATAATTACCCATACAATTGACCAGGGATTGGAATGTAAGTGTTAATTATGGTAATATTCTAAAAAGATGTTTTCTTTACATCTTTGGAAACAATTTCTTAATGATAATGTTTCATTCTTAAACTGTTTATGATTCAACTAATTAATCTAAGGATTTAAATAGTTACCCTACTTTTTCTTCTTTTTTTCAGGTTTGAAATTGGTTTTTTTCTCAATTTCGAGGACATCCCTGTAGATATCTCCCCAAATTTGGGTTTTCAAGTTGTCATCGGAACCTTCGTTTATCTCATTGGTTCTTTTTTCAAGTAGTTCCAGTTCCTTTTCATGTTGGATAGTATCGTACTTCTTGTTCAGTTCTTCAAACTTTTTTTCGATTCTTTTAGTATCAGATTTCAAGTATTCAAAATCCATCAACAATCAACCCCTTAGTAAATTTGAATAATAATTATATTATGTGAATTTTCATTAAAGAAATTACCTTTTTAACAATATAAAAGTTGTACTTTTCTTTGATGTTATTTACAAATCAGGTTATGAACAAAAGAATTAATATGTTCCAATTAAAACGTCATTAACAGCTTAAAATAGTGTTATGATGTTGTAGTGTTCTTAATTTGGATTTACTTAATTGGAAGCGGGAGAATTAATATGATAAATATTGACACATTTTCAAAGCTAAATTTAATTAACCACAATCCATATATATTATAATTGAGTATTAGTAGTAATGGTATTAATTGTTTATATTATGACCAGGATATAATCATAAAAAGGAAGTAAATACAATGGATAAAAAGAATTTAATATTAATTTTGGCAGTTTTTTCTGTTTTAGTAATGTGTAGCACTGTTTTTGCAACAGGAAATGTTAATTCTTCAAAAACATCGAGCTCCACCAATCTTGGCAATTCCAAATATCCTAAGCTCATAGATGCAGGGGTCACACTTACCAAGGGTTATGGTGTCAAGAAGAACAGTGCAGGCCATTATTCCATTGGTATTGCTGATAAAATTTATCCTGGTATGAACAAACCAACCAAATACTACTGGAAGACTTACCTCTATCAAAACGGAACTATAGTTATCTACACCCATTTTTACCATACAACACTCAAAAGGGAAATTAATCAAACCATAGTGATAGGGAATTACGCTACTAAGAATGGTAATATTGTTTACCACTCAGTGAGTCCTAAAAGTTGGGGTGCTAGTAGTTACAAAACATTAGATGGTCTTTGGAGCACTCCTCTGCAATTTTATTGGAACAAAAGTAATGGTTACCCATCATTTAGAGAAAGAATGATAAATAATGCCCCTACAGGTGCAGAGTAACCTATTTAATTCTTTTTTTTTAAGTTATAGTTATTTTTTTTTTAAATTATTAACCCCATTACTATATGGATCATGATAGAAAACTAATAGTCAATTGAATAAGAAAATGCTATATATCCATCAACAATTATAAGAGGTTATGATATTGGTTGAAAGTGAAGGACCAGAAAATTATGTTTGTTTCAAGTTGAACAGGGTTCGGCGTAAGATCCACAGGTACTACGAGGAAAAGCTTGCTCAATTTAAGATCACCCCTGCTCAATTCTATGTTTTAAGTGCACTATGGGATAAAGATGAGATTAAATTTAAAGATCTGGCTAAGAGGTTGGATATGGATGGAGCAACCCTCACAGGCGTGCTTGACAGGATGGAAAAAAGGGATTTTATCCAAAAAACTGAAGATGCCAACGACCGCAGATCTGTGTTAGTGTGTTTAACATCTAAATCAAAGGAGATCCGGCCACAAATGATAGAAATTGCCAGGGACTTGGATGCTGAATTCCGAAAAAATGTGGTTGAAGAAGATTACAACAAACTCTTAACTGTTTTAGACCAACTATAGTGTAACTAAAACAATATTTAATGGATTGGCATCCTACCATTAGAAAGATAAATTTAATATGGTTTAAATCATGGAAATCATATTACTGTGTACTTGGGGAGGGTGAAAAATGAAGGACTACGATAATTTTTTTCTAGGTGTTGATGATCTTAAGAAGGCTAAAAAATATTATGAAGATGTTTTGGGACTTCAATT
>JAEZAV010000175.1 GCA_023430285.1 Methanobacteriota archaeon
CGGACATAAGCAAAAAACTCCTCAGGGACTATGGAATACATGCCTATGCAGGAGATATATTCTCATGGCTGGACTCATTAATAAGAACGTTAGAAGCAGTTAGAAGAATTTCAGAAGCATACAAACGGTTTAAACTGGTTAAAGAGTGCACGCAGATAATCAAGAAAATAGAGAATTAGGGAACTAAAAAAAAAGAATATTTTTTATTTTTTTTGTATCAGCCTGTGAGTTTCTCAACATCGTCCATCACAGCCACAATTGCAGTTTGGAGTATGGACTCGCCAAGCTCAAGATCGATACACACACCAGTATCAATAACTTCCAGAGCCCCCTGATTTATTCCTTCCTCTGCCTTTCTGGCCTTATCAAGACCCACCATTCCAACTTCAGGATAGTTTTCGAAGTTGCAGTGGTCGTCTAATTTGGTTTTATCAAGAATTCCCAGGAGTTCGCCCACCGATACTTCTCCTGTACCTGCATGTGGCCCTTCAATTTCCACAATTTTGTTGTTGAAAATAATTTTGAGACCAGTTTTGGACTGAACCTGTTCAAGATAATCTTTAATTGGAACGTTGCCTCCATGACCATTTACAAGGACAACTGAGTCGAGTTGAAGCAGTTTCTTCGCTGATCTCAGGGTTGGAATCAGCTGTTTATTAACGAGTTCTTCAGGTTCTTGGTGAATTCCATGCTCAACATATTCGTACTCCGTTGCAGAGTAAAGTATTCCAAGGTACTTGGCCCCAGTTATCAAGGCTGCTTGAAGTCCGACATAGGCAGCTATCTTGGAATCTGTATCAATGGGCAAAGCAGCACCATGGTTCTCTAGATGTGAACCCACTGCAAGAACACCCACGCTGTGAACTTGTGGAGATACAACGTTACCTGCTTCGTATCTGAGATCAGTCATTTACCAAGTCACCTCTTTTCACAATCAACTTTTAGATAACCAGATCCCAGATCTCGTCACCAACATGATGAATATTTTTAATTGCCTTACCCTCACTATTTTCAACCATTTCAGGCCCTGTTAAAAGACATCTACCAGTTGCAAGGGGTTTGTGATGGGTTTCATCCACAATCACAACCAGATCTCCTTCAACAATGTTTGGATCGGCATCTGTAATTCCTGGTGACATGATATCTGCACCCTTAATAACAAATTTAACTGCACCCATATCGACCACCACAAACTTGGTTTTAATATCAAGTTCAAGGGCTCCTTTAAGAGTGGGGAAGGGTTCTCCATCTATCATCATGATCATGGGACTTCCATCCACCAGTATGATATCGTCAAGGTCTGTTTCAATGATTTCGACCTTGCTTTTAGGTTTAATTATTCCTGAAAAATCTCCTAGTTTTCCTTCCATATCCCTGAGCATTTTCTTTTTAAGATAATATCTTTTCCTGATCTTCAATTTACAACACCTTACACAGTTGAACAAATGATCTTCAAACTAAAAACTATCATTCAATTAATTTTTTTTAACACTGATGATGGTTTTACAGTCATGGTTTAATACTTCTAATCACTACATAATATTATGACCACAACTGTTTTACAAATGATCATTTACAATTTAATTTGAATATATAGTTACAAAACAAATTTTTCTGTTATTAATCTTTATAATACAGTTCTTTCATTGGAAATATTAAGATATGGGTTGGTTTGGGTTTTACATATTTGATTATGTTCGTGATGCTTCAAATATTTTTTTTGGGCAGACCATACAATTACCATAAATTTTCATTAGATCGAAATTTTTATCAGTGGTTGAATGATTAAATGTATATAACAAGATGATCTGAGTTAATGTAAGAAAAGAATTTGATCTCATTTTAAATAAAAATGCTTTTAATTCTGAACTTAATTGAGTTGCAATAAATATATTAGCGGTTAGCAACGGATACATTTAAATACAAATCTGACCAACATTGAAGTTATAGGAAAGGTGATATTAGTGACTGTACAAAAGAATTTGAATACGTCGAGGCCCTTAGATGTGCTTGGTAAATCATTAAACTCACAAGTATTAATTGAACTCAAAGGTGGTAGAGAGTTCAGGGGACTTTTAAAAAGTTTTGACATGCATATGAATTTAGTATTAAATGAAGCTGAAGAATTAGATGGCTTAGAAACAGCTAAACGATTAGGAATAGTCCTTATTAGAGGGGACAACATAGTATATATATCTCCGGTGTAAAACTGGGACCTAATCTCAACAAATTTTTTATATTAACACAATTCACGGAGGAAAATTAGAATGAAAGGAACACCATCATTTGGTAAGCGTAACAAAAAAACCCATATACGATGTAGACGTTGTGGAAAAAACTCTTACAACGCACGTAAAAAGTACTGCGCTGCCTGTGGATTCGGTAGATCAAGCAAGATCAGATCCTACAACTGGCAGAATAAGAAACTTAATGGTTACAGGTTGAAGTAAATGGATGCAATCAATCCAATAGATGTTAGGATCATTGTGGAAGGTGCTTCGGATGTGGAGATAGTTTCCAGGGCCATGCAGAACATAGCCCTTGGAGCAGAATACCACATAACCATATCCTCCATAATTCCAACAACTAACCCTGAAATTGCAAAAAAAGCGGTTCAGGGCGCAGATATAGTGCTTATAGCAACAGATGTGGATGCACCAGGCAGGGAACTGGCTGAGAAGTTCAGAAAATGTCTCAAAGATAAGGTGGGGCATGTTGAACGTATGAAATTCCCATTTGGCCATGATGTGGAGTACATGGATCCTTCTATCATAAGGAAGGAAATAAAAAACGCCATAATAAGAACAGGCTTGATATCAATAGCCAACGTTCAAAAATTCAGGGAACTTGAAAACAATTTAACTGAATCTAGAGAAAATATATTAATTTTAGCTAAAGAGAAAAAGAATCTGGAAACAGAAAACCAGAACTTAGTCTCGGTAAATGAAGATTTAACTAATTCTAACTCGAAATTAACTGAAAAACTCAGAATTGTGGAAGATGAATTTAGAATTGCTAAACACAAGCATGCAGATATTAAAAACAAATATCAATTCATCAAATCTAAACAACTCTTTGAAAGGTTTTCATTAAAGGATCTCTGGAAAGAATTATTTGATGAAGAATTAAATGATGAAGAACAAGTTTATTTTATATCTAATGAATTTAAGCCTGAAAAAATAGTTGTAGGGCAAGGTTACATTGCAGCAACTTCCAAGGAAGCTGCCAAGGAATGGTTAAATATCATAAGAGCGGTTTTAATTTTTTACGATTCAAAGATAGAAGATCTAAAGGATGAATTTACAGATGAAAAATTTAACCCAAACCTACTGAAGGAATGAAAAAATAACCAAATGTAAATCTGATTTTAAACTAAAGTATATTATAAAATGATCAATTTGAGATAATGGATCGGTAATTATCTTATAATATCAGGGAGATTTTCAATTGAGGGATAAATGTGGAATTGTAGGTGCATATTCTCGAGATAAGTCTGTCCATGTTTCACTTCAGATATACTATGGCTTGTACTCTCTGCAACACAGAGGACAAGAATCAGCAGGTATATCTGCACATGACGGAAACCAACTTTCAACCTATCGTGGTATGGGTCTAGTATGTGACGTTTTTAACAACGGTAATGTTGAAGGAATTGATGGTAATGTCGGCATTGGACACGTAAGATATTCAACTACAGGTAAATCAAAAATAGAAAATTCACAACCAATGTTCAGCAATTTTGAACTGGGAACTGTTGCTGTTGCCCATAATGGAGACATCATAAACTCTCCAGAGTTAAGATGTGAACTGGAACTATTGGGATACGAATTTGAATCAACAACAGATTCTGAAGTTTTATGCCATCTCCTCACACGGGAAATCTTAAAAACTTCAAATGTTGTGGAATCAATAAGAAATGTTACAAAAATGCTTAATGGTTCCTACTCACTTGTAATACTGTTCAACGAAGACTTATACGTTGTTAGGGATCCCAACGGCATCAAACCCCTTTCCATGGGTGAGCTGGGAGATTTAACAATGGTGGCATCAGAAACAGTGGCCTTCGATGTTTTAGGAGCCAAACATCTGAGAGATGTGGAACCTGGTGAAATCATCCATATTGGGGATGAAATAGAAAGCTACAAGCTTTCCGAGACAGAAAAACCTCGTAGAGCTCATTGTATGTTTGAGTATGTTTATTTTGCCCGTCCTGACAGTGTTCTAGACGGAAGTTCTGTCTACAAGGTGAGGTTAAACATTGGAAAGGCACTTTCAAAGGAATTTCCAGCAGACGCAGATGTTGTAATGCCTGTTCCAGATTCTGCAATTACAGCAGCAATCGGATTTTCAAGAGAATCAGGACTTGGTTACGGTGAAGGTCTCCTTAAAAACAGGTACGTGGGCAGAACATTTATCATGCCTACCCAGGTAGAAAGGGAAACATCGGTAAGACTCAAGATGAACCCAATCAGATCTGAACTGGAAGGTAAAAGCATAGTACTCGTAGACGACAGTATTGTCAGGGGAACAACCTCAAAATCTCTTGTAAAAGTATTGAGAGAAGCTGGTGCCAAGGAAATACACCTTAGGGTGGGGTGTCCACCAATTATTTCACCATGCTACTACGGTATTGCCATGGCAACCAAGAAGGAACTCATAGCATCTGACAAAGATGTTGAAGATATCAGGAAAACATTGGGCGTAGATTCACTCGGTTATCTGAGCCTAGAATCACTCATAGAATGCATAGGAATCGAAGATGGTCACCTATGTGTGGGATGCCTCACAGGTGAGTACCCAACAGAACTGCCTAAAGACATCGAAGAGTACGAAGCCAAACGCTGTTAAAAAATAGATCTACAATTTAATTTTTTTTTTAAACATTTTTTTTTAAGGTGGTAAAAATAGTAGAACTTCTCTCTCCTGCAAAGGACAAAATATCACTCAGTTCCGCAATTAAAAATGGAGCAGACTCTGTGTACGTGGGCCTGGATGGTTACAACATGAGGGCCAACATTGCCAATTTCTCAATGGAAGAAATTTCAGAAGCTGCTGCACTCTGCCACCAAAACGGAGTTAAGCTCTACGTCTGCATAAACACGTCCCTTAACGAGGTAGAAATAGAGAAACTCAAGGTTAACATGCCTAAGTTAAAGCAGTCATGTGTAGATGCAGTGATAGTATCAGATCTTGGTGCAGTTAAAATAGCCCGGGACTCTGAAATAGAAGTTCACATGAGTGTACAAGCAAACATCACCAACAGTGAGTCATTAAAGGTCCTGAAGGAACTTGGAGTGAACAGGATCGTCCTATCAAGGGAACTACCAATCCAAACCATACAAGAAATAGCAGTAAATTCTCCCATGGAGCTTGAGGTCTTTGTACATGGGGCCATGTGTGTGGCAGTTTCTGGAAGGTGTTTTTTAAGTTCGTACCTGTACAACAAAAGTGCCAACTGTGGAGAATGTTTACAACCTTGCAGAAAGGAATGGAAACTAATCTCAGAGGATGATGAAGAATTTATCCTTGGGGAGAACAATTTTTCAAACACAGGAAACACCACAGAAACTCGGGCCACAACCCACATTCTGAGCCCAAGGGATCTGTGCATGGTAGAACACATTCCCCTCCTCATAGAATCTGGAGTCAAGGTTTTTAAAATAGAGGGCAGGGCAAAACCTGCAGACTACGTTGCAACCGTAACCAGAGTTTACAGGGAAGCAATAAACGAGTATGAAGCAGGCCTGTGGAACACACCCGAACACGAAGAAAACGTTAGAAAATGGTTGGAAGAACTTAAAAATGTTTTTAACAGAGGTTTCGACACAGGATTTTATTTCAACACGCCCAAGGAAAACAGCAGTTCTAACGAGGCAAAATATAAGAAAAAAGATATTGGTGTGGTTGTAAATTATTACAAGCGCGTCCAAGCCGCCGAGATAAGACTCTGGGATGACATCGGTGTGGGGGACGCACTGATTATCCAGGGCCAAACAACGGGATCAATAGAACAAACTGTTGAATCAATACAGATCGACGGAAAACCAGTTAAA
The DNA here is from genome assembly GCA_023430285.1 of Methanobacteriota archaeon. Classification (GTDB taxonomy): domain Archaea; phylum Methanobacteriota; class Methanobacteria; order Methanobacteriales; family Methanobacteriaceae; genus Methanobacterium_B. The sequence goes on from JAEZAV010000175.1 coordinate 6,054, forward strand.
AATGGAGTTAAAGGACATAATGTAGCTGTTCACGTCACTGATATTGTAAGGCCCGGTGACAATGTTTACAAAATGGTCTTCAAAAATTAAAAACAAATATTGAAGAAAGTTCAGGCTTTACTAAACTTCTTCGGTTCCAACTGGTTCGTCAGTCACATTATAATCGTTTGAATTACTTAAAACAGCATCTTTTAACAGTAACGATGCCATTAATCCGATTATGCACATCACAATTCCAAATATGAAGACGTTGTGAATTGCTGAGATCATGGGTCCCACTGGAACACTGCTCACTGTATTTACATCCATGTTCATGCTTAGGTTTACAATCAAACCAAAGATTGGGAGGGTTATGGTGGCACCAACATTTCTGAAAAACTGGCTGGATGCCGTTGCAATTCCAATGTCCCGCCTTAACACAGCATTTTGTATTGCTACAGTGAAAACTGGATACATTATTCCTGAACCAATTCCAAGAATGGTTGTGTAAATAAGAATTTCAGCTGTAGTTGTGGACTGGGTCATTGTGGTGGCCATGACCATTCCAACAGTTATCAAACCAAATGCCAGCACACCCATCTTTTTGTAGGTTCCTGTTTTTGCGATTACCTGGCCTGCGATTAGAGATGCTACTGTTAAACTAACTAGCATAGGGGTTATTAATGCCCCTGAACCCGATGCACTTATTCCCTGAACCTTCTGAATAAATAGGGGTATGTAGATGATTCCACAGAACATGACTGCGTTTGATAAGAACATCGCAACTGCAGACACATTGAAGACTGATATTTTAAACAGGTGCAGTGGCAGTAAAGGTTCAACTGCCCTACGTTCAACATGAATAAATAGGATGAACATTAGTGCAGCGAAGATAAACAGAAAACCCACCACATATTCTGGAAGGTAGGATGATCTTACGTAGGTTAAAGCAACGCACAATGAACTAAACGATAGTGACATGGTAATTATGCCAGCGTAATCTATGACCTTCTCCCTCACAACCTGTTTCAAGTGTGGGAAATAAATGCTCAGCATGGCAATTGCAGCCAATCCAACCGGAACATTGACGAAGAAGACCCACTGCCAACCCATAAAATCAGTTATAACTCCTCCAAGTATTGGTCCTAGAACGTTTGATATACCAAACACCGATGCAAGTATTCCAGTATACTTTCCCCTCTGTCGAGGTGGGAATAACTCGGCAACCACTATGAATGGTATGGTTATTAATATTCCACCACCAATACCCTGAATTCCCCTGAATATAATGAGCTGGAGCATGTTGCTTGAGAACCCGCATGCAACTGAACTCAGTACGAACAATACTATTCCAGCTATCAAGATTTTCTTACGTCCATAGAGATCTGATAGCTTTCCAAACAAGATGATGGCAATGGTGGAGGTGAGCATGTAAATGGTGAATGGCCACACATAGTAGGCCATACCGCCGAGGCTTGAAATAACCTTGGGCATGGCAGTTGCCATGATTGAATTATCCAGAGCAGCCACAAGCAGACCTATCATGAGCCCAGCCATCACAAGGCTGATGTTAAATTCATTTTTTGATGGTTCCATGGTGACACCCTTCGATCATGAGAATTTTAGATTTAATTGTTTCGGTACAGTGTTCAAGCTCAACCAACTCTTCATGGTTTAAAACCTTCAATGTTTCCTTTATATTGTTTTTCACCCATGTTCTTGATACTTTGATGTAATCCAAACCTTTGGGGGTGATTCCTATGTTGATGACCCTCCGGTCTGTTTCATCAGGAATTCTCTCAACCATGCCTTCAGCTACCAGTTTGTCAAGGTGGGCCGTCATGTTGGGTCTGGATAACAGTAATTTTTTTCCAATTTCAGATATTGGTAGATGGTTGTAGTGTTCAAGCAAACCAAGTATCTGGTACTGGTCTGAGGTTCGTTTTTTGTAGCTTGATTTTTTTATATCAGTTTCCTTTGCAGTTGTTAATTTTTTGTAAAACATGGGCATGTAGATAAGCAGGGAATCTACCAACCTGTCCATTTCCTGTTGTTTCATTTTATCACCGTGATAACATTCATAGTAATTCATTAACTTAATAATTAATAAACTTAACTATTCAGTTTTTGAACTAATTTAAACAACAAAACAAAAGTAGTAGGACAACCAAAGATCAACTAATTTTTCTAGATAATAACATAATAATACTCAATTAAGACCTACTGTAAAAAAATAGGGAGTTTTGGTTTAAATGAATGTAGAAGATGTAATGCAAAAGGAAGTAATAAAATTTAATGAACTGGATAGAATTGTCGATGTTGCACAGAGTTTCAGGGACAACAAGATCAGCGGAGCTCCAGTTGTTGATGAGAACAATCATGTGGTTGGTGTTATAAGCGAAGGAGACATAATGCGCCTCATCGAGATACATTCACCCAAGATAAACCTCATACTTCCAGCACCACTGGACCTAATCGAACTTCCAATAAAAATGAAGTACGAACTGGACGAAGTTGCAGAGGATATGCAGAAGGCAGGATCAACAGTTATCGATCAGATCATGACTAAAAAAATAATCAAAGTCAAACCTGACACTTCTATTACAGAGGCAGCTAAGTTATTGGACTCACATAAAATTAAAAGGCTTCCTGTAATTGATAACGATGGAAAACTCGTGGGCATAATAACCAGGGGAGACATCATCGCATCTATGGTGAGAGGGGATGAGTAAAACCAAAAAAATCGCTATTTATGGAAAGGGAGGGATTGGTAAATCCACCACAGTGTCCAACATAGCTGCTGCCCGTTCCAAGGACAGCCAAGTTCTGGTAATAGGCTGCGATCCCAAGGCAGACACCACCAGAACCCTTGTTGGAAGAAGAATCCCAACCATACTAGATATCTTAAAGCTTAAAAAGAAGGATCTAAATCAAGAAGACATAATTGTCAAGGGCTTTGGAGATGTAAAATGTGTAGAGTCTGGAGGGCCTGAACCTGGAGTGGGATGTGCTGGAAGAGGAGTCATAGTAGCTATGAACCTTCTGGAACGTCTCGGTGTTTTCAAAGAAAACCTGGACCTCATAATCTACGACGTGCTTGGAGATGTGGTATGTGGAGGATTTGCAGTTCCACTCCGTGAAAACTTCGCAGACGAAGTGTACATAGTCACCTCCGGTGAATACATGTCTCTTTACGCTGCAAACAATATATGCAAAGGTATAAAAAAGCTCAAAGGCAATCTTGGAGGCATAATCTGCAACTGCAGGGGAATTGAGAACGAACTCGAAATTGTGGAAGAATTTGCAGAAATTGTCAACACCAAGATCATAGGAGTAATTCCCCGTAACGAACTGGTTCAAAAGGCGGAGATCGAAGCAAAAACCGTGATAGAAAAGTTTCCGGATTCTGAACAGGCTGAGCTATACATGGAACTGGGAGAAAACATTTACAACAACCAGGAATTTGACATTCCTAAACCCATGGAAGTGGATGAGTTTGAAAAATTCTTCAGAAAATTTCACTAGTTAAACCTATTTTTTTTATTCAGATTCGAAGTTTGAACCATCGCTCCAAAGAATGGGATGGAGTGACAAGGTTTCAAAAGCATCTGATGAGCAGGATACTGCAGTTTCAAAATCTTCAAATTTAAAGAGATGAGAACCACATTTACAGTCTGAACATCCGAATCTGGCTGTTTCAATCCCCTTTTCTGAAACCTGTGCAGCAATGGAACACTCCCATTTACCATCATCCACAACGTAGACAATGTCAACCAAACTAGCATTAACATGACTTAGCAGGTAATCAACGTGCCAATGTAACTTTTTTTCGTGGCTTAAATGTCTTCTTAACCTGCTTTCAAGCGAGTTTAGAGCAGATCCCACATAAACGTAGTGGCCCTTTTTAAAATCAATATTACCAAGGCTACCTACCTTCACAACAGAATCCTCTGTTAAACTTATTATGAGACAGTAACTGCCCTTGTAAATTCGTTTCTTCGACATTTTTAACCAATTCTCCTAGAACATCAGCATTTTTCCACATTCGAGCGGTTGAAAGACTTCTTTAAATTTATTTTTAAATAAACATTGGGCTTCAAAACCGTTACAATGTCCTAAAACAAGTTTAGTGGCATTTAGTTTTTCAAATTTTTGAACAGTCCTCACCATTCTGTTTGCATCCGCAGTGATAAGATGGGTTCCACCAACCACACCACAGATATTCTCATTGAAATAATCAGAAACAGCATTTATGGTGTTTATAATACCCCTGTGGGCACATCCTGAAACAATAACAAGCCCGTGATCTGTCCTAGCAACCACCACAAGTTCCTCGTTGAATGGATCTTGAACAAAATTTCCCTCTTCTAAACAGAGAAGGGAAGAACTTAATTGCTCAAAATCATTTAACATGGGAATATCAGTGAAGATATAAATATCTGGAGCAATTTCCATGGGGGTTTCAACAAATTTCACCGGGGATCTGGATTGGGTTAAGCTGAAATCCCCCTCATCTGAACTGTAGTTTTCAGGAGTTCCAATGAACTTCCTTTCACCATTTTCAGATAAGTATTTGGGCTTTAAACCGGCTTTATGCATGAAAATATCTGCAGAACAATTTCTAAATATTGCTGTAAGACCACCTGTATGGTCGTTGTGGCCATGACTCAAGACAACAGTTTCTAAATCATTAAAACCATCCAAAAGTCCCATATTCCTCTCCAAAACCTCTGGAGATTTACCTGTATCAAAGAGAATCTTAGAATCTTCATGTTCTATTAAGACTGAAAATCCATGTTCAGCCCAAAATTCAGACGAAAATGTTGCTGTGTTCTCAACAACACATGTTAACTTCAAATTTTTCACCTCAAAAAAACATTTACATAGACCAATTTAAATATTAAATTTTAATGTTAAAATAGAGTTGGTATTTGGGTGGTTCTAAACTATTGAACATCCAACTTAAACTAAAGAAGATTTTCAAGATTTGATTGGTTCTAATTTCTAAATGAAATTAGGTTCAGATGGAGGTAAAAATAATATGGAGTACAGTTTTATTTTAAAGGGTCATCCAAACGTGACTTCCAGACACAAAACAACACTGGAATTTACCAAGGATCCTGAGATTGGATTGAAGGCAGATTGTATAGTTGGTGTTGGTTCGGGCGTTTCAATGGAGAACTTTCCCAAGGGGTTGATCGATGCAATTCAAGATGAAAACACCAGGGTAACAGTTAAGCTCGAAACAGAAAATGCCTACGATGAAATTCATGGCTTTGGACACCGAGATTTAACCTTGGATCATCCAACTGACATGGTTGTACGGAAAAGTGAATTTAAATGTTCCAGAACCTTGATGATCAATGCAGATAAGGCAGCCTGTGATCTGAAACCTGAACTAGTGTGCGATCTTGCAGATTCTAAACAGTTGAAAGTTACCATTATTGTTGGATAAAAAGAAAATACTGTTAATTTTAGATTTTAATTAAAATAGAATAGAGTGCAGGGAACGGGATTCGAACCCGCGAAGGGCTACCCCACTAGGCCCTCAACCTAGCGCCTTTGACCGCTCGACCATCCCTGCCTGATCAAATATTTCAAGATATTTGAGCATACCAACATCTTTCATTCTCACTATTTAAATGTTTTCATTGACTCTAAAAATTCCATAAACTCATAATAAAGATTCCATACAATATATTAAAAAAAAATTATCATTATACAGTTGGGGTTTTTTATTTCCTGCATAGATCAATTGGAAAACATTCAGTAAATTATATAAAACCAGATATCAAAATGAACTAATTAGAAATAAATCTATTAGTTTAAATTAGTATTTGGGGGTTTGATTAAACGGTAAATATTAAAAATAAAGCATTGGGAATCATGGTGGCATTTCTCTTCGCAGTCGTATTGAGCGGTGCAGCATCTGCTTCAGAATCTATACATTTCTCTTCAGATGGAAAAAATGTCAGCGTGACCCACAACTATGTTAAGTCAACATTGGTAACCCATGTAAGTGCCAAAAAAGGTTATGGAAACTATGGTTATGGCAAATATGTAACAGTAACTACTTCTGGAAAGGACATTGAGGGTAGGAACACTATAGAAACTTTATATTCATTTAATGGTAAACCTAAACAGATGGTTTCCAAGCTTTGGGATTCTGAATCTAACGTAAATAGTGTTGTAAATTTCTACAACACCCGAGCTGAAATGACAATGACTGGAAAAGACAGTGCAACGGGTGCTATTGTTAAAGCTACAGGATTCAGTCTTTATAGGACCATAGCTGGACAAAAATATGCAGCTAACACTACCATAAACATGATTTACACCATTAATGGAAAAGTTTTGGCTAGGTTAACCCAATTTACTACTTACCAGTATGGTGCATTCAACGGTGCTTTTCAAACTGTAAAAACCATCCGTACAACTAATTCGAGTTATGTTGGGGTTTTAAATAAAAAAAGTGTGATAAACAGTTACTACACGAGAAATTCTGTTGGAACAGTTACTGGACTTAAAATATCTGGAACATCAAAGGGAACTGAAAAAATAAACAATAAACTGGTTAGTTTCACAGGAAAAATTACCATAAGTGCCAAGTACGATCCTAATGACATTTTCTCCGAAGGATTCACAGAGGGAGATTACAAGGAAGTTTTAACAAGTTCATCACCAACACTTCTTAAAGTGTACCCGCTCGACGCTTGAACAGGTTTAAAACTTTTTTTAAAGTTTTCTATTTTTTTCTACTTTTTTTATTTTTCAAAAGTAAGGTTTTTTGAACCATCAACTATTTAAAGCAAGTAATCAATAATTATCATCAATGTTATAGTTGATATATCAACTACTTTAATATTTTTTTGTGATACCATGCATGAGATATTAGATGATAATTCCACTGTTAGATTGCTTACTAGATCAAGCAATTTACTGAAAAAGAAATTAGCTGTTGATCTGGTGGATTATGATATTTCACCGGAACAGTGGGCTATTTTAACCAGGGCACATGGCATGGAGGGGTCTAACCAAAAAAATCTTGCTGAAACATCGTCTAAAGATAGGGCAGCAGTCACAAGAATCTTGAATATACTTGAGGACAAGGGATTGGTGGAAAGAAAACATTCCCCTTGTGACAAAAGAGAGTTTCTAATTTATCTAACCTCTGACGGCCATAAGATGTACAACGAAACATCGGTGATAATAAGTGAAAGTCTAGAAGAAATTAATTCTATACTGGACCCTGCAGAGCTTAAAAATATGAGAAAATCTTTAATTAAGCTAATTTCTAATTTAGAAGACATTACAGAGAAATAATTGATAATTTTTGTATTCATGGAATTTAAGATTCCTTAGACTATTGGTTGATATATCAACTATTGATATATCAATTTGAATTTAATGAGTTACCGGAGAAAATGAATGTCATTATTAAGTAAATCAACAATCAATAATCAACCTAAATCAGTATGGGCTGTATTTTTCGCATCCATAATCGCTTTTATGGGTCTGGGTCTAGTTGACCCAATTTTACCAGCTATTTCCAACCAGTTGGGTGCAAGTCCAAGCCAAGTAACCCTACTATTTACAAGCTACAACGCTGTCATGGCGGTAGCAATGCTTGTCACAGGAGTTGTATCCACTAAACTCGGCATTAAAAAAACATTACTCATGGGAGTAGTGATAATAGCTGCATTTTCAACACTTGGGGGTCTGTCAAACAATATCTGGACCATCGTAGGATTACGTGGATTTTGGGGAATAGGCAACGCCCTGTTTGTTGCAACAGCATTGACCGCCATTGTGAGCCTTTCAAAGAATGGAACAGCCAAATCCGTAATTTTATATGAAGCAGCTATAGGGCTTGGAATTTCAGTAGGGCCTCTTCTTGGGGGAATATTGGGGGAAGCATCTTGGAGATATCCATTTATAGGGGTAGGTGTTTTAATGGCAGTGGCATTCGTATTCCTCATAACCTACATGCCAGAATCTAAAGAAGAGAAAAAACAAAACCCCCACACATCACTAAGGGATCCTTTCAGAGCAATGAAACATAGGCCAATAGCAGTGTTTGGTATAGCTGCATGCCTCTATAACTTTGGTTTCTTTACTCTACTAGCCTATGCACCATTTGTAATGGGATTAGATGCCTACGGCATAGGCATTGTATTTGTGGCATGGGGAATTCTCCTTGCAGTGACATCCATTTTCATGGCACCAAAACTCCAAGAGAAATTTGGAACAGTTAAATCCATGTGCATAATGTTAACTGCATTTGCAGTTGTTCTTTTGATTATGGGAGTTTGGACATCCACCCAATGGGTTGTAATTGCATGTATCATATTTTCAGGAGCACTGTTGGGAAATAACAACACTTTAATCACAACTGCAGTGATGAAAGCAGCACCAATTGAGAGATCAACGGCATCTGCAGCATACAGTTTTCTACGTTTTATAGGGTCTGCTATTGCTCCATTTACAGCCGGAGTACTTGCAGAAATATATTCTCCACACATTCCATTCCTTGTGGGAGGGTGCTTTGTTTTAGGTTCAGTCATGTTCATAGTACTAAACCGACATCATATCCTCCATGTTGATAAATCAGAGGATATGGTCATGGAAAAACCTGTAAAAAAGACGTTAATAGTGAAAGAATTTATGGTAACAAATTTAATATCTGTTAAATTAGATTCAACAATTTTAGATCTGTTAAAACTCTTCACAAAACACAAGATTGGTGGTGCACCAGTGTTGGACAGTCAGAAGAACTTGATTGGAATGGTGAGTGATGGGGATATTATTAGATATCTTGCACCCAAGGAAGGATCAGTTCACGACTTCATTTACGATGTACTAGTTGAAGAGGAAGAAAATGAACAAGATGTTCTAAAGGAAAGGATCAACGCAACTGTTGAGGATTTTATGGAAAAAAAACATATCTACACATTAAAAGAAGAAGACACCTTTGAAAGAGCAATTCGTAAACTATCCAAACACCACTTCAAAAAACTTCCAGTATTAGATTCAAACAACAAAGTCACAGGCATTATTAGCAGGGGAGACATAGACAACAACCTAATGAAAATCCTGTCAAACAAATAAAGAGGGATAAGAAATAAACAACTAATGATGAAAATAGAATGGGTTAAAAAATTCATAGGGGTAAAATGGAATGGTTGAAATGGAAGCCATAACAACAACAAAAGATGGTGTAATGTTAAACATTGAAGTGGGTACAAAATCTGACAACTTCAGGATCACGGGTTACAACGACTGGAGAAAATCATTTGAAATTAAAATTAAAGCAGTTCCTCAGAAGGGTAAAGCTAACAAAGAAATTATTCTAGAGTTTGCAAAGCTCACCAACAAGAGGGTTGAACTTGTTTCTGGACACAAAAGCCACCGTAAAACTCTCAAGATCTACGATATCAACGAGGAAGATCTTCTAAAATTAATAGAACAAGAAATAAAATGAATAAAAATAAAATGGAAAATTTTCAGGCTATTTTTAAGCTCTGAAAATTGAAATATTCGCTTTGTACCAGTCAATGGTTGATTTTATTGCGTCTTCAAACTTGACTTCAGGTTTCCACCCAAGCTTTTTGATCTTGGTAGAATCCAGGGAATATCTCCTGTCGTGGCCAAGACGGTCCTCAACAAAGGTGATGAGATCCTCTGATTTTCCCAAGTTTTCAAGGATTAACTTGGTGATTTCGAGGTTGTTCTTTTCGTTACCTCCACCAACGTTGTAAACTTCCCCTAATTTTCCCTTCATAAGGGCAGTGTAAACACCTCTACAGTTATCAGGAGCATATATCCAATCTCTCACATTTTTTCCATCACCGTAAACAGGAAGCTGTTTATCCTGCATTGCATTCAAGATGAAAAGGGGTATTAACTTCTCTGGGAACTGGTAAGGTCCAAAATTGTTACTGCTCCTGGTGATGAGTACTGGAGCCCCGTAGGTCTTGTAATATGCACTCACAAGCACATCTGCACCGGCTTTACTTGCGGAATATGGGCTTGAAGGGTCGATATTACTGAGTTCAGTAAAGGAACCATTTTCAATACTTCCATAAACTTCATCTGTAGATATTTGGAGGTACCTTTCAACATCGTACTTTCTAACATTTTCAAGAAGGTTGTAGGTTCCAATAACATCGGTCTTAACAAAAACCCCTGGATCTTCGATGGACCTGTCAACATGAGTTTCTGCAGCGAAGTTCACAACGTAGTCACAGTCCTTCATGACATTTTTAACTGCTTCTGCATCTCCAATATCTCCCTTAACAAATTCTATCTTGTCTTTCACATCATCAAGATATTTTGGATTAGCTGCGTAGGTTAATTTATCGAAAACAACCAGATCATGATCGTATTTTTCAACCATCTGATGCACGAAGTTACAGCCTATAAAACCTGCACCACCAGTAATAAGCATTTTCATATTTTTTTCACCATCTAAATTTTTATAAATAACATTATGATTCGAAACTATATTAAACTTAATTTTTAACAAAAAAGTTGGAATTTTTACTAAACGGGTTGGAATTAGGATGAAAGATTTGATTTTCAAATTATTCCTAAATCAAGGTTAGATCTTGATATTTATCAAACCCTGTTTTGGATTTCTCAAAAATTTTATATACTCCATTCCTATTAAACCATTACTATTGAGTAACTAATTTAAAATGCTGTTAAAATGCATATTATAATTTGAAAATTGAAATTTATTAAGTTTTTTAAGTATATTGATCATAATAATTGGGGTGATTTAAAAATGAAAGCGGTTATACCTGCTGCGGGTTTGGGTACAAGATTTTTACCTGCCACTAAAGCACAGCCAAAGGAAATGTTACCTGTATTCAATAAACCAACCATTCAATACGTGGTTGAAGAGGCAGTAGCATCTGGAATTGACGACATTCTCATAATAACAGGTAAAGGTAAAAGATCAATAGAAGATCATTTTGATAAATCATTCGAGTTGGAATATTTCCTTAAAAATTGTGGTAAAACTGAAAGACTCCACGAAATTGAATCCATATCTGAAATGGCTGATATTTATTACGTGAGGCAGAAGAAACAAGAAGGACTTGGTGATGCAATAAGGTGTGCCAAGAAACATGTTGATGGTGATGCATTTGCAGTTCTTCTAGGTGACACAATAGCAAGGTCCAAGGTACCATGCACAAAACAGTTGTTAGACATATATAACAAGTACGAAGCATCAACCATTGCCATTGAAAAGGTTCCAGACGAAAAGGTTGAAAGGTACGGAATAATCGGGGGCAAACCAATATCTGAAGATCTCTACGAGATAGAGGAACTGGTTGAAAAACCGAAACTCGAAAATGCACCGTCCAACCTTGCAATCACAGGAAGATACGTATTTGCTCCGGAGATATTTGATCATCTGGAAAATATCAATCCTGGTTTTGGTGGGGAGATACAGCTAACAGATGCAATGAAATCATTGAACAAAATTTACGGCCACATATACGATGGAAAGATCTATGATATTGGAAACACAGTAGAATGGCTTAAAAGTTCTGTAGAAATTGCACTGGAAGATCCAGAGGTGGGGGAAGATCTGAGATCCTACCTAACAGGAATAATCAAATAAATTAAAAAAA
>JAEZAV010000109.1 GCA_023430285.1 Methanobacteriota archaeon
AAACCAAAAACTGATACAAACAGCACAAGACGCCCTAGAAAGTGCAATAACTACCATAAAAGCCGGAGTAGAACTCGGACAAATAGGCACAGCAATCGAAGAAACAATCACAAAAAACGGATTGAACACTATTCCAAGTCTGGCAGGTCATGAACTTGATCAATACGTACTTCACTCCGGCATATCAGTGCCCAACATAAAGGAAGAAAACCATCATAAAATTGAAGAGGGTGATGTGTTGGCAATAGAACCCTTCGTCACTAATGGTTCAGGACTTTTGAAAGATGTGAATGAAACTAATATTTTCAAATTTTTAAAAGATCGTCCGATGCGTATGGTTCATGCCAAAAAGCTTCTTAGTAACATAGTGCGCGATTATGGAACTCTGGAATTTTGTCAGAGGTGGTTAATAAACGAGAACAATAAGAACCATGTAACTATGGCCCTGAGACAACTAATCAACTCTGGGGCAATATATCCATACCATGTTCTCAAAGAAAAAAGCAATGCAAGGGTAGCTCAAGCTGAACACACGGTAATAGTAGAATCAGATGGATGCAAAGTCATAACATTATAATTAATTTCAAAAATCAGTATTTTTTCTTTGAATTAAAAAAAATAAAATATAAAGTACAGAATTGAATCCTGTACTTAATTTATTGTTTTCCCTTAGACGTTTGCGAGTGGATCTTCCTTCTCGCTGCTTGCCTTGAATGGAACAGGTAGACCCATGTCTTTTCGTCTGTCGATCTCTTTCATCGCTTTCTCTTTCTTCTGAGTTGCGAGTTTTGTGAGTATTTCTAGACCGAATTTTCCGGTGTCTACTGGTTTGGTTTCTATTACACCTGCTTCTACAGCTGCTTTGAAGACTGTTTCTCCTGCATCTGTTCTGGTGAATACAGTTGACCAACCGTCTGGTGATCCAACTGAACCTGTTGATACATCTGCTAATTCAGCAACGTAGTCAAGACATACTTTACATCCGCTCTGTTCGTAACCGTGGGTTTCTTTGAGTGGGATTGAAAGTACATCGTCTGCAGTGTATACCCAGAATTTACCTTTTCCTATGTCCATTTTTTCTACTAGCTCTGGGCTAACTCCCATCTTCTCAGAAATGAATGTCTGAAGTGATGCGAATGGGAAGTTCTCCATACAGAATATACCTGTTAGAAGAGCTATTTTATCTGCGAGGAATCTCACACCAAATGGATAAGACTGCATTTTTCTGATACCCATGGTTTGACATGGGATTGCAACTGTACCAACTTTTTCAAGTCCGTACTGCCTTACAGCTTTTTTCAGCATTAATACGTTTGGTGAGAATGTGTACTTAGTTCCTGCTGCTGCTAATATTTCATCAGCTGTTTGTGCAACCATAGGTTCTGGTTTCCAGAAGTCCTTTCCTGGTCCTGCAACAACTGCACCATCTATGAGTTTTTCCTCGAGGGCATAGCAGAATAGAGCAGAAACAATTCCTCCGTCCTGTGCGATCTTCTGAATTTCTTTGTCAGTTGATCTTGCAGTAACAACTTCTTTGTATGTTCCTAATACCATTTTCTCGTCCTCCTATAACCCTAGATCCTGTTTTATCCTGTCTGCTGGCCACCAGCTTCTAGGACACTGGACGTAGCAGATACCACATTTCACGCATCTTGCGCTGGTGAGCTCTGGTCTACCATCGGTCATGGTTAATGCTCTGGTCTGACAGGCCATAGCACATGTTCCACATCCTATACATAGAGCCTGGTTTACAACCTTGTACTGAAGGTCGCATCCACATGCTTCTGTGTAACCAGCTAAATCTATCATTGGTTGTAGATAATCCATATCACCGTTAATTACAGCAACAACAGTTTTTGCAATTATTTCTGGTGATGGAGGGCATCCTGGTATTGCACAGTCTACCTTCACAAGGTCAGCTATAGGCACGAAAGATTCGTGATCTGGGCGAGCCTGCTGTCCGCCTCTGGAATAACGAGTGAAACATCCTGTTGCTGCACAGGAACCGAAAGCTACTACTAATCCAGCTTTTTCCCTTGCTTCTTTAAGTTCTTTTACACTGTGTTCATCTTGTAGACATACGGAACCTTCAACTAATACAAGGTCCATTTCTGGCATTTCCCATACATCTGCCAGTGTTTGTCCATAAACTATATCCACCATGTTGGTGAGTAATTCGGCTAAAATGTCGTAGTTTTCACTGAGCGACATTATGTCACCGGTACATCCTGATAAGTGGACGTAACCAATTCTTGGTTTTGCTTTTTCTTCAGCCACTTTTTCAACCTCCTCTTTTGGAACTTCCTTTGGTTTTGCCCCTATCCCTAAAAATTGTTTAATTCTGGCTAACATAGGCTAAACCTCTATTTCTTTTAAAATTATTTCGATGGCCTTTGGAATTGCATTTTCCACACTTTCTGTTAAACCCAATTCTATGTTGGGGGCAGAGACCGATTCTGGTTGGACTCCAATTACCATAACTTCACATACTTTGCTAAGATCGTGCAACGGTTGGTTTACTGGCCAAGAATGCATATTTTCGTATGCACCTTTAGGGAGTTCTTTTACATCAAAAACCCTGAGTGTCCCTGGTTCTGCACCGAAATCAACGATGTCCACAACGATCATCTTTTTCCAAGTTTCATGGGGTAAGGAAAATACGAAATGTGGACCCCCTGTTCCGGCATCTATAGTCATTGTGTTGTCAGGAAGCGGATTTTCTTCTGAAAGCTTATCTATAGCTTCTATAACTGCAGGACCAAATCCATCGTCCTGAAACAGTATGTTACCGCACCCAACAATTAATATCTCTGCTTCGTATGGCATTTTAATTCCCTTAAATCCTGACCATTTCGTTTTTAATGACGCTCTTGTCTTCGTCATCCACAACTATTACGTGGGTTGCGCATGAGAGACATGGGTCGTATGCTCTAATAACGTGAGGTCCGAATTCGTGGTGGAAGCCTTCTGTTGCAGGTCCCATGGTTGGTATGTTCCAGGTTGTTGGAACTAAACAGCTGTAGAACTGAGTCTTACCATCTGCTATCTGGGCCATGTGAACATCCATTCCCCTTGGTCCTTCAATAGCACCAATACCTAACTTGTTGGTACCGGTAACATCGTAATCAGCCATTACTGGTGCAGATGTGTCGAGTTCAGCAAGTAAATCCACAATCTTGGATATGTTGGTTTTCATTTCCATAGCTCTTGCTATGTGCTGTGCAACAACACCTTTTTCATTGTAGCTACCGAATACTGCTGCCCTAGCCCTTGGGCCTACTTCTACATTCCTACCATCGTATAATGGTATGGTTGAGCATGCTCTTTTACCCACTTCAGGATCATCGTACCATGTTTCAGGCATGATTTCTGTGAACCTGTCTAAATCGAACTTGGTTCTGTCACCGTAGAGAGGATGGGTTGCTAAAGTTGGTACGTTTACCACACCTAATCCGTCTGGTAAGTCTTTATCAGCAATTAAACCAATCATAAGGTCTACATGTGCGTCAATTTTTGGTATGAGTGCTTTGGTTCTAGCGTATAACCTTTTTCTTGCGGTTTCACTTATGTTGCTAGCCATTCCACCGATTCTTACGTCGGCTGGGTGAATTCCTTCTCCTGCAACCATATCTACTACGTACTGAACTGTTTTCCTTATTTCGGATACAGAGTTTATGGCTGTTGCCATTAAGTTTTCAGGCACAAAGTCGGTTGCAATCAAGAAGTGGTGTATTGCATGGCTGTTAACTGTGTGAGCTGCAAGTGTCATTTCCCTTAACTGTCTTGCTGCTTTTGGTATTTCAATACCTAAAGAGTCGTCTATAGCTTCTACTGATGCTAGGGTATGAGGTATTGGACAGACACCACAGATTCTCTGTACTATGACAGGTGCTGTTTCTGGTACTTTTCCAGTTACTATTTTCTCAAGACCTCTAACAGGAGTAATACTAAAGTATCGCCCCTTAGTTACGATTCCTTCATCATCGACGTCCATGACCAATTCTGCATGGCCCTCTTGCCGTGATGTTGGCGATATAACTATTTTTTCGCTCAAATGTATCACCTCTTGTTTTTAAATAATCTTTTGAACATCAATATTTCTCTTGATAATATATTATATTATAACCTTTTCTTTGAAGAGTAAAGTGCAAAATTTATATACAATGAGGAACTAATCTTCAATTTCCTTATTGAACATGTGAATTGGTGTGAAATTAAATGGTATTATAGTTATTGATTTTTGCTTAACTATAATTATACGATTTTAAGTTCAAAACAATATTACCTGCAATAGGTATAAATCCAAATAAGACAATATATTATATTAATAAATTGAAATCTGAGTTTTATCAGTAAAAGAGTTGAAACTGATGTTAGATAAAAAAATATTGATATCAATTGTTATTGTACTTGTAATTGGTGTTGCAGCAGCAAGCTACCAGGCTACTACCAAAACTCCTGGAGTTTGGCAGTCAAGTGTAGCAGAACAGCAGCTTCCGACAGAACAAGGATCAACAGGATCTGATGGTTCATCTGCCCTCACATCAACAAGTTCATCATCTGGAATTGTTCAGAAGGAATCTCAAAGTGGATCAAGTTCAGGTCAAAGTGGATCAAATGGGATCACAACTGAGCAGGCAAAAGCATTGAAAATTGCGAATGCCGGAATCGCTGATTCATCAGTCACAGCAGGTACCCCCGTATTAATAGGAACATCAACCTACAAAGTCACATTGTATAATGCCGATGGTGTAGATTCAGGATATTTTATTATTGATACAAATACAGGTAAAATAACTGAGGGTGCTGGAGGTGCTCCAAATGGTTGAGATGATCGAAACTAAATCTGAATGTTGTAAGATTATATCAGAAGATGTGAAGGATGCCATTGTAATTGAAGGTTCACCAGAGTTTGGATTAATTGGTAACATCCTAGGATGGTTACTTGTTGAAGAACTCGGCATGAAACAAATAGGTTACATAGATTCAAAGGATTTTCCACCACTTGCAGTACTTTATAAAGGAGTTGCAATTCATCCATTCAGGATATACAGTTCCAAGGGAATAGTACTTTTCCTGTCTGATTTCATTGTACCTCCAGAAGTTTCCTATGATATGTCAACTGCAATAGTTGATTGGATGGAACGAAACAACAGTAAAGAATTTATAACATTTAATAGTATGGTAGTAATGGAGAAGAGTAACTCTGTTGCAGCAGCAGCAAATTCACAAGATGCTCTCAAAAGACTTGGAGATCTGGAAGTTCCAATCTTACCCTTTGGTAACATCAACGGAATATCAGGTTCTTTATTGACAAAAACAGCCACTAAAAACATTCCAGGCTCATGCCTGTTCGCTGAAGTGCTTAATCAGTATCCTGATCCTAGAGCAGCAGCAAGTTTAGTGAATGTTTTAAATAGGATGTTAGATATACAAGTCAATGCGGAACCACTCATAAAAGAGGCAGAGCAAATAGAGGAAAGACTCAAAGAATTAGCAAAACGCGTTCCAAACGAGCCAGAATCTCCAATTTACAGTTAATTCATAATGGGCCCGTAGCCTAGTTGGATAGGGCGTCGGACTTCTAATCCGAAGGTCCCGGGTTCAAATCCCGGCGGGTCCGTTGTAACTTCTTTTTAGAAGTATAGTAACTGCCATATGAGGGTTCTGTAAATTTATCATATATTCAAGGGCCCGTAGCCTAGTCTGGATAGGGCATCAGACTCCTAATCTGAAGGTCCGGGGTTCAAATCCCCGCGGGTCCGCTCTTATTTTATAATTATTCAAAAGAAGAAGTATCAAATATTTATTTTAAAAATTTGTATCCTGCAGTATCAATCTTAAAAAAAAAAAATAATGTGTTGATTTAATCAACTCTTATCTTCAGGTACAGCATCCTTTGAATCAGTTTCTATTCTAACTTGTGCACCGATCACTCCACCAACTACTGCCACGATTATGTAGAGTACACATGACATTATCAGTTGTTGGGCTACGAGACCCAAATATGCACCGTATCCATAAAGGGTGTAGGTCACTACCAGTATGAGGGCTACTATGAGAGCTCCAATTACTCCAAACAGCGCCCCATTTATGGCTCCGGTCTGGTAATTTTCTCCGACCATGAATCCTACCAGTATTCCTATGGCTAGAAATGTGGTGATTGTAGCATCCAAGGTTGAAAGTATATTGGTAACCACATAAAATGCAATTACAGTGATTAACCCTATTATTAGGGGTTTTCTTTTGATCATTTCCTTAACCATATTATCACTCCGCTTTAAGTTTATTAATACCAAATATTATTGAACATTACAATTAAATCTATACCAAAGTTGATACCAATTTTGACCAAGATCAGAACCATGGATATGCAAGAAAATTTCCTTAGACATTGGATGAAATAATATTACCATCTTAGGAAAGGATGGAAAAAAATAGTTTTGGAGATAAAAATATGAAATTGAAGTTAAAGGGTGTTCAAGAAACATTAATCATTCCACTGTGGTCAAAAGCTATGGAAATTGAACAACCTAATCCTATACTGACTGATCACAAGGCAGTTGAAATTGTTAAAAATTTAGATTACAATTTTCCTAACTTGGATAAAGAATGGGCCACACAGTTGAGTGTTGTCATCAGAACTGAGTTACTTGATAATGCTGTTGTAAAATTTATGGCCAAACATAAAAATGGGGCTGTGATAAATCTGGGGTGTGGATTGGATACACGATACTCAAGACTTGATACCAAGAACTATTCATGGTTCGATTTGGATCTTCCGAGCACCATCGAACTCAGAAGAAATTTTTTTGCTGAAACAGAAAGTTACCACATGATAGACAAGTCAGTTTTTGATTACAGCTGGTTCAATGAAATTCCTGGAGATGTTCCTTTACTGATAATTGCAGAAGGATTGCTCATGTACTTCACAGAGGAAGAAGTATCAGAACTTTTTAGGGCTTTGGCAGAGAAATTTTCCGGGGCTGAAATGCTAATTGAAACGATACCCTATTCACTGGTTAAGCAAAGCCAAAATTCAAATCTCATAGAAAAACAATACAATATTCAGGCCAACTTCTCATGGGGCATCAACCATGGAAGTGAAGTTGAAAAATTAAATCCTAACATTGAATACATCGAAGACTGGCATTACTTCGACTACCATAGGGATAGATGGAAAATTATCAGATGGCTGTCATTAATTCCATACTTTAAAAATAGATTTGGAAATAGAATTGTTCATTTTAAATTTTCAATGGGAACAGCATGAAAATGGGTTCCGTAATTTTATAATAAAAATAAAAAAGGTTTCTAATAAATTGGCCCAAATAAAAAAAAAATTACCGGGATTTATTAGCTCTGAGGCAGGTCTCTGCCTAAAATTTGCATCATAATTGTAACAGCTATGAATCCGCCGATCATTACGAGAAAAATTGTTGTTTGATACTCCACATTATCATTTCCTTTAGCTTTATATAGACAAATGAGTGTTTATTGTTAATATGATTTTTGATATGATCCTATATATAATTAAATTTCACAGATCATTACCTTGAAATATAATTTAATTTTCATGAACTGCTTGTGCACCCTTAACCATATTTATCATGGATTGTAGTTCGCTGGAAAGATTTTCAAATTCTGCTGCTGAAATTACCAGCACCACTTGGTTTTCCTCGAACATTTCCCCATCCTTGGGAACAACAACCAACTGATCTTCGTTGTTATTTTTTTGTTTAGTACATACACCCACAGTTGCCTTGATCTCCATTGTAACACCGTACCATAATTTTATGATCTACACAAAATATTTTGTTTGTAAATAGTTATTAAATTATTCTGGCACAACAATCTCACCGTATCTGCCGCCCCCTCCAGAATTTATTTCCAGGTTACCGTTACGGAAAGATTCTATTACTGCTGCCACCTCAGGATCAACAGCTACGACATCTTGGATAGGAGCATGGATCAACGCATTTATTTCATTTTCAAAATTATTGATCATTTCCTTCCATATATTTTGTACAAAAACTGTGGTAACACCCTTACCATGGGTGATGCTGATTATTTCAGCAAGGGGTAATATGTGTATATATGGCGGTCTATGTGGGGGATGGCGTGGTTCTTCCCAGTTTGAAAGTTCATGTATCCTGTAATCAACACCCTTCTTTATTCTGCCACCACATGGACACTTCATCTTCATTTTAATTGCATCTTCCACTGGGTATTTTACATGACATTTCGAACACGCAGTCACATGGTACTTTCCAAGTCTGGGATCAAATCCATAGTTGGCAGTTACCCTATGGTTAGCAATGGAATCTTTGATACCTGCAAAAGTTAACTTATCAACATCCATTTCATTGAACTCCCTTCCAAGTCTGTGTGGCCATGGAGAATGGGCATCTGAATTTGTTAAAAACGTTAGATCCTGTAACTCCTCAATTTTATCGGCCATATCTGAATCTGCAGATAATCCAAGTTCTAGGAAATCAGGAGTTTCTCCATAACATTCAACTAAACTGTCGTATGCTTTGTAAATACTTGTCCAAGGCGTAAATGCATGTGCAGGGCCAATGATACATCCAGTTTCATGGGCCACTTCCATGATTTCACGGCCGTTCATCCTTATCCTGGGCCTACCATCAGCATCCATGTTTCCCTTAAGTTTGGTTCTTGTTTCTTTAACTGCTTCTATGGACGGAAAAATAATCAGGTGATGCACCCTTTTCATATCCTCCACCTCGGTGGTAAGTATGAACTTGGATTCGGCAGTTTCATCTTCGACTAAATTTGGTTTAATTGAAAATATCCCATCTGAAGATTCTTCAGTAGTGTCTTCAATTAATTTAAGATATTTTTGATGTAAAGCATCACCTGTTGCCACAACATCAAGTCCTTTAAGTTTAGCTTGGGGAGCCATTACCAAGGGAGTCATATTTTTAGATGTGGCCATGGAGTAACAGCCGTGTATGTGAAGATCAGCATTTATTATCATGTTTTAGTACCCTCATTTTTTTTATAGGCCTTATATTTTTAACAGGACATAAATTTATTAAAAAAATAGTAGTTTATGAAAAAAAATTGAAAAATATATGTAATGAAGATATTTATCCGATATATCGGAGATCTTCCTCTCCTTGGACAATGTTCATCCTGTCGCTCATTTCCCTTTCCATTTGCTGAGCTTTGGATATCATTTTCCTAGTTTCTTCTGCCCTTTCTTCGAGTTTTGCAATGTCAACATCAACATTCAAAATTTTCTGAAGAATGGTTAGAACTGCCTTAGATGCTTCAGCATCAATGAAGTAACCCGGAGTTTCACCCATCAGACAAACACCAGACATGCCTTTAGACATTCCTAAGCCAAGTATAAGTCCAGATGCACCAATTATACCTCCATCAGCAGTTCTCAGTGTTACATCATGACCCTTTAACATTTCTGCAAGTTCAATGTTTGTTGCAGCTCCAAAAACTTTTGGTTTGTCCACAGGTTGTCCAGTACCAAGACCACCAAGAGTATAAATATTTTTAACACCGAAATCATGGACAAAATCAATAATTGTACCACATATTTCGTACTGTCCCTCTGGACTCAATCCCTGAGTGTTTCCAACAAGAATTATGTAGTCTTGTTTAGCTTCTCCCTGAGACTTAAGATAATAAAATTCATTTTTCATTGGCTCTATGAGACCTTCTTCATCCACAAATACCTGTGGAGGGAAAGCTGGGGAATATAATTCTGCAAATTTAACTGCGCCCAATTCATGTATGAGATGTTCTGCAACTAATTTACCCACGTGCCCAATACCTGGGAGAGCTTCAATAAATATGGGTTCGCTGAGTTCTACTTCTTCTAAGTTATTGATAAAAGTTTTATTCATCCAACCAACTCCTTTTAGCTCTTTGAGAGCTGTTCCTTAAGCATACGTCTGTACTTTCCATACTTATCCTCAGGAGAATATTTTGGTGGATAAATAACTCCTACCTCTCCCCCGCAAGGACATTTGTCTGTGAGTGTGTATTCCCCACAAGACTTGCATTTTTTCATTTTGGGCTTCATTCGAGTTCACGTTGGAAGGTTCCCTCTCCTCCCTCTTCAATAACAACTTTTATTGCATGTTCAGCTGCTTCTTTTAGAAGGGTTTCTGCAGTAATGTAATCAGATGATTTGACCATCAGTCTGTATCTTGGTGCACCAACACACTGTACAGATATTTCATCACTGTCTATGGAACTGAGTGCTTTCTTGATTACATCCACACCATTAGGTGCGTAGGATTTTAAGTCCACGTAACCTGTTATATTAACTTCAGGGGGAGAAATGTTCTTTTTAGCGACTGCTTCTATGGAATTTGCCCAATCCTC
>JAEZAV010000140.1 GCA_023430285.1 Methanobacteriota archaeon
TGGGGGAATTTTCATGCTCTTTAGTGAAGAAACCATCGGAGACTTCTTTGAAAAACAGGTAGAAAAGGATCCATCCAGGGATTTCCTAGTGTATCCCGACAGAGATCTTAGGTTTACATACAAACAGTTTGATGAACGTGTAAATATGCTTGCAAAGGGCCTTTTATCAGTGGGTGTGAAAAAGGGCGACCATGTTGGTATATGGGCTAAAAATGTGCCGGACTGGTTGACATTCATGTTTGCAACCGCCAAAATAGGGGTGGTTCTTGTCACCATGAACACAGCCTACAAATCCCACGAACTGGAATACGTACTTAAACAGTCCGATATGAAGGCTCTAGCAATAATTGATGGATTCAGGGATGTGGACTACTTGAAAATACTCTACGATCTCGTGCCAGAACTCAAAACCCATGAAAGGGGAGAGCTCAAGAGTGAAAGGTTCCCTCATCTTAAACAAGTCATCTACGTGGGTCAGGAAAAACACAGGGGAATGTACAACACCAACGAACTCATGCTTCTAGGTAAACACACCGATGATACCGAGTTTTTAAGGGTTAAAAAAACCCTGGACAACCATGATGTTATCAACATGCAGTACACCTCAGGAACAACAGGATTTCCAAAGGGAGTGATGTTAACCCATAGAAACATCCTAAACAACGGATACTACATTGGAGAATGTCAGAAATTTACAGAGGAAGACAAACTATGCCTGCCTGTACCACTTTTCCACTGTTTCGGCATAGTGCTTGGAGTACTGGCAATTTTAACCCACAGGGGCACACTTGTAATGCTTGAAGAATTCGACCCATTACTTGCCCTTGCAGCAGTTCAAAAGGAAAAATGCACGGCTTTATATGGTGTTCCAACCATGTTCATAGCAGAATTTAACCATCCAATGTTTGAAATGTTCGATCTAACTTCCCTCAGAACAGGTATAATGGCAGGATCCCCATGTCCAATTGAAGCCATGAAAAAGGTAATTGCAGACATGCACATGGAAGATATCACAATAGCCTATGGATTAACAGAAGCATCACCAGTTTTCACCCAGACAAGTGTGGATGATTCCGTTGAAAAACGTGTGAACACAGTTGGAAGGGCACGTCCAAACATAGAGGTCAAACTAATAGACCCAGAAACAGGCGAAACACTGGGACCAGGACAGCCAGGAGAAATTTGCTGCAGAGGCTACAACGTAATGAAGGGCTACTACAAAATGCCTGACAAAACTAAAGAAGCTGTTGAAGATGATGGTTGGCTTCACAGTGGAGATCTTGCAACTGTGGATGAAGATGGATACTACACCATAGTTGGAAGAATAAAGGACATGATCATACGTGGCGGTGAAAACATCTACCCGAGGGAGATAGAAGAATTCATTCACACCATGCCAGAAGTACAGGATGTCCAGGTAGTTGGAATTCCCGATGAAAAATACGGAGAAATAGTCGGAGCATTTGTAATCCCAGAAAAAGATGTTGATTTGGAAGAAGAAGATGTTCGGGACTACGCACTCCAAAAAATAGCCCGTTACAAAGTGCCTAAACATGTTTTCATAGTTGAGGAATTTCCACTCACAACCAGTGGAAAAATTCAAAAGTTCAAATTAAGGGAACAGGCTGTGGAACTTTTAAATGAAAAACTGAAGAAGATGGAGACTATATAAACTCCAACTCCCATCCACTATTTTTTTTAATAATAAATTGCGGTAATTTCAGTTCATTTTTCTAATAATTTCAAATGATTAAACCTCTTTTAATATGGTTGTTCATTCAGAGATAATCGTAAACATTTGGTTGGATATCTAACTGAATTTGGAACTGAACACTTTTGATCCACAATAAAATACTATTAAATCTTTAAATATACAGAGATTTAAAGTGAATCAAATAAGACTGAAAATATTTTTACAAATAATTCAAGATTTAAATGATAATTTTAAGGAAAAATAAAAAGATATTGGAGATGTTTCCAATAGGCAGTGCTAAAGGTGCTGTCAACACCCGCAGGAAACCTTTATTTTATGGTTATATTAAATTAGAGCGGAAAGGAGATAAGGTAAGGCCCAATAAATTCATCGTTAAAAAAGACCCTGATAACGAAAACCTGTTCCCACCAAGTGAAGCAATCAAAATTTTAAGGAAACAAAATGTTTACTTGGTTGGAGACGATGAAGAAACAGAGGAAATGCTGGAATCCCTCAACATACCCTTTAAGAAAACCATAATGTGCAGGCATTGTACATTTGAAGGATTCATAACACTCATCAGAAGAGATTCATCCTACCTCTACCACAGGGAGTACCTCTGCAAAAAATGTGCAGAAGAAGAAATAAAACGTGAGCTAAAGGCACACAACTTTGACATGAGCACGTTTCCCAATTTCAAGAGGAAACTCGAAGAAACTGGAGACCTGAATCTGGTACTGAAAATGATGGACCCCAGATTTAACCCGGTTAAACTTCCAAATCTCACACTCTACGATAAAATAGATTCCAAGGGTCCGGATGCACCTAAAATTTTGATAGATGATCTTAAAATACCTGTCAAATTTAAAAAGATTATAAAGGGTCATGGAAAACATTTACTCCCTGTTCAAGCCCTCACACTTAAAAGCGGACTTCTTGAAGGGGAAAATCTCCTGGTTGTATCTGCAACAGCGAGTGGAAAAACCTTGATAGGCGAACTTGCAGGAATACCTAATGCAATGAATGGAAAAAAGTTCATATTCCTCACACCACTCGTTGCACTTGCAAATCAAAAGTACAGAGACTTCAAAAAGAAGTACAAACAGTTAGGACTCAAAGTATCAATACGTGTTGGAATGAGCAGAATAAATGCCAAGGAAGAACTATCCATACACGATGAAAAAATTAACAACTCAGACATAGTTGTTGGAACCTATGAAGGATTGGATTTTCTCCTTAGATCCGGCAGGGCCTCAGATATCGGAAATATAGGCACGGTGGTGGTGGATGAAATACACATGCTGGACGACGATGAAAGGGGACCCAGATTAAAGGGATTAATACGCAGGTTACAAACCCTGTTTCCAGAGCTGCAGATCATTGGTTTATCTGCAACCATCAAGAATCCCCAAGAAATTGCATCTGAATTTCGAATGAAACTGGTGGAATACGATAAGAGACCAGTACCCCTTGAAAGACACCTGATATTTGCAAGAACTGACCATGAAAAGGAGGATCTGATTGCCAGACTATCTAGGAACGAGTACAAAACAGTTTCATCCAAGGGATTCCACGGTCAAACCATAATATTCACCAATTCAAGGAGAAAAACCCATTCAATAGCAGATTACCTGGCTAAAAGAGGAATTTCAGCCGCAGCTTATCATGCGGGTCTTTCATATGCTAAGAAGAGCAGAATTGAGAAGGATTTTTTGAAACAGAAAATTTCAGCCGTGGTTACAACAGCAGCCCTAGCTGCAGGGGTGGATTTCCCAGCTTCGCAGGTGATATTTGAAACCCTGACCATGGGAAATAAGTGGCTGAGTCCAAACGAATTTTCACAGATGCTTGGAAGGGCAGGAAGACCAACCTACCATGATATTGGGAGGGTATTTTTAATACCAGAAATTGGATTAAAATACGACGATGAAACAGAGGAAACACAAGCAGTCAGACTCTTAGAAAGTGATGTGGAATCCATCGATGTACACTACTCTGAAGAAGCAGTAGTTGAACAGGTTTTAGCTGATCTTTGTTCTGGAACAGCTGATAATGTGTACTACCTTGAAGAAGCGTACAAAAATGATGATCTGCCAATGGGTGTGGATGCAGTTTGCGATCTGATTGTGGACCATGGCTTCGCAACATCCAAAAACGACTCCATATCTCCAACACCCTACGGCCGTGCAGTTTCAGTTTCATTTTTGAACTACCAAGATGCAGATTATATAAAGAAACGGATCACATCCTCCAAACTGAGTCCTGTGGATATGGCCATAGGTTTAAATCCATTTGAAAGTGCCTACCTATCATCACGAATAGTCCAAAAACTTGCCCAAGCTTTAAAATCCAATGTATCATCCAGACTCTTTGCAGATTCAACCCTCGATATACTGAGTTCAGGGGATGCCATCTCAAAACTCGAACCCAAATTTCAGGAACTTTTAATAAATCTGCAGATGGAGTTCATGTCATGCAGATGTAAGGACAGACCGTTTTGCACCTGTTTCCAGGATGAAATGTCCATGAAAATTTTGAAGTACAGGAACATGAGGTACGACCCAGCGGACATAAGCAAAAAACTCCTCAGGGACTATGGAATACATGCCTATGCAGGAGATATATTCTCATGGCTGGACTCATTAATAAGAACGTTAGAAGCAGTTAGAAGAATTTCAGAAGCATACAAACG
>JAEZAV010000194.1 GCA_023430285.1 Methanobacteriota archaeon
TTGGAGGATGGTCACTCGAAGCAGGTGCCCTTGTTTTGGGGGATAGAGGTAATGTATGTGTTGATGAGCTGGATAAGATGCGTTCAGAGGACCGTTCGGCTATTCACGAAGCACTAGAGCAGCAAACAATCTCAATAGCTAAGGCAGGTATTATGGCGACATTAAACTCCCGTTGCTCAGTTCTCGCAGCAGCTAACCCTAAATTTGGAAGATTTGATCAGTACAAATCCATAGGTGAACAGATCGATCTACCATCCCCGATCCTGTCACGTTTCGATCTGATATTTGTAGTTGAAGATAAACCTGATGTGGAAAGGGATACTAAACTGGCAGCACATATTCTGCGGATACATAAGGACACTGCAATACCATTTGAAATAGAACCGGAATTATTGAGGAAGTACATTGCATATGCCCGAAGGGAAGTGAGTCCTAAACTCACATCAGATGCCATTACAGTTCTCCAAGAATTTTACGTGGGAATGAGGGGAGGAGCTGCAGAGGATGATTCTCCAGTTCCAATAACTGCAAGGCAACTTGAAGCTTTGATCAGACTATCTGAAGCCAGTTCCAGGATCAGACTCGGAACAGAGGTAACCAAGGAAGATGCCCAAAGGGCAATCACCATTCAACAGAAATGTATGAAACAAGTGGGTTACGATCCAGAAACTGGAAAACTTGATATTGATAAGGTTGAAGGTCGTCCAGCAAAATCTGACAGGGATAAAATCCGTCTTGTGACCGAAATCATCGGTGAACTCAGTGAAGAGTACGGTGGAAGAACACCAAAAAACATACTTATAACTGAAATGTCCGATAGATATAATATGAGTGAAGAAAAGGCTGAAGAAATTGTAAAAATCCTCAAGAGGAAAGGTATAATATTCGAACCTCAGCAGGGATATTATAAAATAGCCTAAAATAAACTTCTTCAATCATTTTATCTTAAAAATTTGAATTTTTTCAGATTTATACAACTTATAAACAAATATTTACAAAAAATAGAGGAAAATATAGATATTTTTGGAGGTATAAAAAAATGGCCGATTATAATGAATTATTAGACAGAGCTTTAGATCAGCTCCCACAGGGAGTTGAAGAAACTAAGAGGTTCAATGTTCCAAATGCTTACTCAATGATCCAGGGAAACAGAACCATGATCCAGAACTTCACAGAAGTAACAGAAGCACTAAACAGGGACCCTCAACACGTTCTTAAATTTTTATTGAGGGAGCTCGGTACTGCAGGTAACCTCGAAGGAACCCGTGCAATTCTCCAGGGAAAATTCACCCATTACCTCATAAATGAGAAGTTAGATGACTATGTGAAACGATTCATAATGTGTCATGAATGTAACAGACCAGATACAAAAATTATCAGGGAAGACAGGATATTCATTCTTAAATGTGAAGCCTGCGGTGCAAAAGCACCTTTAAAAACGCTTTAATTCCTGATTTCTTTTTTCTTTTTAGTCAAAAATTTCGTATTATTTTTTTAATTAAATTCTTAAATATAGGTGAACCCCCATGTTTTGTCCAAGATGCGGTAGTGATGATGAAGAGCTGATTGAAGGTGTATGCAAATCCTGTTTCATTAAAGAAGCAAAAATAGTTGGTATGGAAGATGATCTCAAAATTACCATCTGTGCACATTGCAACTCAATTTTGAATGGTATAAAATGGGAAGATTCTGAGCTTTCAGATGAAGAACTTGTGAGCTTCACAGTCATGGAAAATCTTCATGCAATGGAACATGTTGAAGATCTCGAGATATCAGTCGATATCCTAACTGTTCGTGGATCAAATTACGAATGTCTTGTCCATGCAGAGGGAAAGCTTCTGGGTACCTTGGTTGTTGAGGAGTACAAGGTCAACGTAAAAATTCAGAAGAATGTATGTCCAGACTGCAGTAAATTTGCATCGGGATACTTCGAATCTGTCATTCAAATACGGGCAGATAACAGGTTTCCCACTACTGAAGAGCTTCAGACGGTTGATGAGATTGTTAGAACTAAACTTGGAAATCTCTCCTTGAAAAATAGGATGGCATACGTTTCAGATGTAGCCATGTTGAAGGAAGGGGTAGATTATTATGTTGGTTCCTACAAGGCAGCGAAAAAAGTTGCAGAAACAATTAAGGACAGTTTGGGCGGGGTAATGCAAGAATCTCCCCGTTTAGTTGGAAGGGACAAATCCAAGGGAAAGGATCTCTACAGAATATGGATATCTATTAGGATGCCTGATTTTCAGAGGGGAGACTTTGTTGAGTACGAGGATCACAAGGCAGAAGTCATGAGTTTTGACGGTAAAAAAATCGGTTTGAAAAACCTTGAATCCGGTGACAGTCTCTCGGTCATGTGGAGGGATTACAGTAAAATTAAGGTCATTGCAAGGAAGCATGATATTAAAACAACCAGCGTAACTTCAAAAACCCCTACATCAATACAAATACTTCATCCCGACAGTTATCAGCCTGTTGATATAGATATTAACGATGAAATTTCCAAGTTAATGATTGGAAACAATGTTAAGGTACTTGAAGTTGAAGGAATACTTTACATCCTGCGCAAGGATCAAGATTAATTAAAATAAAATAAAATAATAAGCACAATAATATAGTTGGTTGTACAACAAGATAATCAGTTTACTATTCTCATGGATATTAATCTAGGTTTTAAATTCAATTATTCACGGTGATAAGATGGATATAGACTCTACGATGGAAAACATTAAAAATGGAACATTAGAAGTGATAACAGAAGAAGAACTCAACGATAAATTACAGGAAGACAAACCAGTAGCTTACATTGGATACGAACCATCTGGAAATATTCATCTTGGACATGCAATCACTGTCAAAAAAATGATCGAAATCCAAAAAGCAGGTTTCCATGTTAAAATTCTTTTAGCAGACCTTCATGCGTACCTGAATGGGAAGGGAACTTTAGAAGAAATAGAAGAAATATCCAAATATAACATGAGATGTTTCAGGGCCCTTGGTCTTTCTGAGGAAACTGAATTTGTTCTTGGATCCAGCTATCAAACAAGGGAAGATTACACCTACAGGGTCTACGAACTTGCACTTTCCACAACCTTGACCCGTGCTAAAAGAAGTATGGCTCAAATAACAAGGGACAGTGCAGATCATAAGGTGGCCGAAGTCATATACCCAATTATGCAGGTTCTGGACATGATCTTCCTAGAAGTCGACCTTGCACTTGGAGGCATGGAACAGAGGAAAATTCATATGCTTGCCAGGGAAAGTTTGCCAAAAATGGGATACAAAGCCCCAGTATGTATACACACACCACTGCTCCACGGTACCGACGGATCTGACAAGATGTCTTCGAGCAAACAGAATTACATAGCAATCGATGATGAACCAGAAGTCATTAAGAAAAAAATTCAAAAAAGTTACTGTCCACAGGGTGTTGTTGAGGCAAATCCCGTCATAGAAATTGCTGAACACTTCATATTCACCGAAGATGAGAAATTGCTCATTGAGAGGCCAGAAAAATTTGGTGGCAACCTCAACCTGACACACGAAGAACTTTTAGAGAAGTACTCCAGTGGAGATCTCCATCCCATGGACCTTAAAAATTCTGTTACAAACCGTTTGATAGAAATTTTAGAACCTGTGAGGGAATATTTAAAATCAGATATAGATTAAATTTAATCTTATGGAGGCATTGTAAAAATGGTAGAAGAAGCTATTGAAAAGTATGAGATGAGAATTCCACCGGGAATTACAGGGCAGATCGTTGCACACGTAATGGAAGAATTTGATCTAGAAGTTAAGCAGTCTGACTTTGGTCCTGTTTTTCTGGGTGAAATGAAAAATTTGGAAGATGCAAGGGACTACATAGTAAAAGAGCTCAACTCAAGAATTGCAGAACTCGAGAATAAAAAAGGGGAATGAACTATCTTTCCCTGAAAAATTTTTGTTTTAAATACACATTCCCAATTTATGGGCCACTATCCTTTTTATATCATCATGGACCTTATTTATTCCATTATTAGCATTTACAACCATAAAATTTTGATGATCTGCGAGTTCTAAATATTTTGTTGCAGTAGATGCTAGAAAATTTTGCTCCTCAAAGCTATCCATGCCATCACACCGTGATACTGCAGTTTCAGGATTAATATCCAATAATATAACAAGATCAGGTTGTTTTGCATGTTTGTTTATTTCAGCTATCCATTCTGAATCATTTTGGTATACCATGCTGGAGTAAAAACTACGATCACTTATCACTACCTTAGCCAGAGCTTCTGCTTCTGTTATGTCCCTCATTAAAACTGTTCTATCTGCTGCAAAAAGCAGAGCTAGTGTTATCTGAAAATTTTCGTTGATGGCGTCGGGATTTTGAAGCAATTTCCTTATTAACTTACCTACTTCATTATCAGTTGGTTCAAACACTCTTAAAACGTCTATCCCACATTTTTGAATCCAACTTTCTAGTAACTTGATCTGGGTTGTTTTTCCTGATCCATCGATTCCTTCCAAACAGATGTACATAAATTTCTTCTCCTTTATGGATTTTAGTATTTCACGCCATATATTATTATTCAAGGTTTCCAACTTTAGTTCTCCATATGAACCTCCAAGTTTGAAACCTTAAAATATGGTTGATTCTTTGCAAATTTTGTAGGTGGAAAGTTGTTAAAAAGTTCATGGGTTTTTAACTATTCTTTCAAACTCGGAATATCACAGCTTAATGACAGTTTGAGTTTTTAAGTTGATCTAGTGAACCCACAAACCAACCATCCCTACAAATAAACTATTTTGAGTTCATTTTCTGTAATATTGCATCAACCTTTGGTTTGAGATATTCTGGGCAAGGTATGTAGGGTTTTGAATACACCATTCCAAATCTGGTTATTTGGTTGGAAATACTTTTCTTTTTACGGTTTAATTTACAGCCAATTTCTGGTGCTGTTAATCCTTGTTTGTAATATATCCAAATTTTCCAGATTTCTTCATTGGTGTAATGTTTAACTCCCTTCCTACAGCTCTTCAATTTCATTTTGTGAAGCTTCATTGACAGTGCCGTATATGATCTGCCTTTAAACAGTTTGGATCTGTGAATTTCTCCCAAACTCAGACCTTTTTCATTGACTAATAATTCTAATCTGATTTCTTCGTTTAATCTCCAAGGTTTTCCCATACAAATCACTCCTCCATGATTTGGATACGGTAATAGCCCTTGGAACAGGTCACGTAAACCACCATAGAATTTTTCAAATCCATGTATTTCTCAAAAACAGGATATGTGATCACATCCACAGGTAAGGCCTGTTCCGGATAAAATTTTACCATCATGGTCTGATCTGCTTTTAAACACTGTGCAACTTCATTTAACGAACCACCGCAATAGTTCTCAGAAATCATTTATTAAACCTCCTTCTTTTCAGTTAATCCATTAATAAATACAAAAAGAATTTTAAATACTGTAGTCCGTTTAAATAACCTCAAAACTTCCAGTATCGAAATTCTAAGAGTAATCAAAACAATTCCATCGCCTAATCAAAATAGAAAGCTTTGATTTAAAAATTTTAACCATTTATAGACTTTTATTTCGTTTAGAAGCCCTAGACATCAGAAATTACGTGCCTTTAAATTTCTAGAGTCCAATATGCCCCTTTCACAACCCATTAGATTTCACCTCAAAAATTTTTGGTAGTTATATTATGTTTGGGCATTCTAAAATTGGTTTAACAAACTCTAAAAAAGGATTCTAAAAGATTTAATAGGATATTTGAGACAAATATGGGTTTAAAATCGTTGAAAAAAATAGATAGGAGTTTTATTTGATCCATATTCAACTAAAAATTTGTAGTTTGGAAGATTTTAATTGAAAAAATCCAATTAAACATTTTTTTATTTCCAGAAACCACCGAAATATCAACTATTCTTGGAAACTTTTAAGAAAATGGTTAAATGTTTAAACGAACTTCATAAGTTACATGATTTCTAGTGACGTCACAGGATTAATACTGGTTTACAGTTACGTTGCTTTGATACTGATAGTGTCTGAAAAAGTATTGAGTAAGTACACCACCTTCAGCAGGAAATTCTTGCATATCATGGTGGGAAACGTGATATTCATACTTCCATTCTTCACAGATCAGTTTGTGATAACATTTCTTGCAGCAGCCCCCTTCGTGGTTCTGACATTTTTGATAAGCCCATATTCTCCTGTGAAAATTAATGACAAGATTTCAAGCTCAGGTCATGGTATGGGACTTGTTTACTACGCAATATCCTGGACTGTGTTGGCATTCTTCTTCTATGACCAACCATGGATCATTGCTGTGGGAATTGCAGCCATGTCATATGGAGATGGGTTTGCAGCTTTGATTGGTGAAAGGTATGGTAAACATAAATTTAAGATTTCAAGCGACACCAAGAGTGTGGAAGGATCCCTCGGAATGTTTCTTGTACTCATGGCTAGCTTGTTAGTTGTTTTGATCTACTTCAATGTCACCGTACCAAGTCTTTTTGTGATACCTTGTGTGGCAATCACCGCCACAATATTTGAAGCAGTTACACCTAAAGGATTGGATAATTTAACTGCATGTTTTGCAGCGGTGGGAGTATATATTTTAACCACCACCTTGTAATTTTTATAATATGGAGAATTTTTATGCGTTTCATAGTGGTTGATGGTTTAGATGGTTCAGGAAAGGACACACAAGCAAAACTGATAGCTGAAAAATATCTTGCAAATGGTGAATCCGTGATCATACGTTCCCATCCCTCGGAAGATAATCCCTACGGAATAATGGCTAAAAAAGCACTCTTAGGTCATGGTAAACTTGATCATATTATGGCATCTGTTTACTACGCCTTAGATGTCATCCGATCTGTTCGGGTATACAAAAAAAGTGCAGATAATGTTATAATGGTACGTTACCTCATGGGTGTGGCTTACTTGCCAATGCCCATCGCTAGTTTGTTGTACAAATTTTTCATCACAGTACTTCCTACATCGGAATACATGTTCTTCCTTGATGTTGAACCCTCAGTACTGATGGAAAGGTTATCATTGCGAAGTGAAAAGGAAATGTTCGAAAATCCAAAGGATCTAACGAAAGTTCGAAAAAAAGCATTGAGATTAACTGAAGGCTGGCACATCATAGAAAATGGACAGTCCCTAGAGGATTCCCAGAAAAAAATAGCTGAAATTTTAGATGACTTGGATAAAAAAAACCAGTCCCCTTAAGGAAATTTGAAGTAGTGAATTTAATTGTTTTAATCCCCATCCAGGACCAAATATTATAAAAAAATATTAGTTTAGGGATTTTTTGACTTTAGCATCCAAGTTATCAGCATAATGGAGTACAAGTGCCTCTGGTGTTTTCGGATTAACTGAAGAGCCCCATCCTAAATTAACATCACCATGATGACTCAAGATCATGTGTAATATTTTAAGGGCCAGATCCCTGGGGGTTTCAAGGGAATTTAACTTTTCTTGAACCATTTCACACGATAGGTATATGTGATCCAACATGTTGCCTTCGTAAGAGTATCCTATAATTCCATTGCCGTAGGTGTAGGTTTTCATTTTACCTAGATCATGCAAAAGAACACCGGCGTATAGAAGTTCACAATCCAGATCTGGGAACAGTTCCGTTGTTGTCTTGCAAAGCCTTAACACTTCAACTGTATGATCCAACAAACCGCCTTCATAATTATGATGATGTACTATTGCTGCAGGAGCCCTTGAAAATTGTTCTACGAATTCTTCATCCGAAAAAAAGGAGTTTAAAAGGTTTTTTAGGTCTTGGTTGTTCATATCATCTATTGTTGTGGTTATTAGTTTGAGGGATTCCTTCACATCATTTTCTGAAACTCTTACAAAGTCTTCCTTTTGATAATCTGATTCATCAAGCTCGGTAATACTGTTTATCACCATATTAAATCTTCCGGAACCACTGGGAAATTCGTTTATTCTGCCTTTTATCAGACAGATACTGCCCACATTAATTTTGTTGTAAATTTCTTCAACATCCTGAAATATTCTTCCATCAAATTGACCTGTTTTATCAGTTAAAGTCACATCTAGATATTGATTTCCACTTGCAGATGTTTTGATTAACTTGTCTGAAACTGCAAATTTTGTTCTGACAGACCTGGCGACATTCAAATTTTTTATGAAATCTTCTTCATTTTTAGGCATTTTTAAACTTCCCTTCCAAGATTTGGATATTATTGTTTCTTTCAAATTATTTATTACTTTTCAATCATGTTTCTATTTTTCAGAAAATATTATCTGAAAAAAAGCCAATATAATTATTTATATCTCCTTTAATCCCCTGATTTGAGGAACATACTAATAGTAAAATCAAACGATCTGAATAAATTTTTTGTTCTGTATTTAATTGAGGGTGCAGTTTTTGGCTGAGAAAATGGATAAGGGTTGGATTACTTTAATTATTGTTACACTATCTATTTTCACAATTGTGATTGATAAAACCTTCATGAACGTTGCAATATCCTCCCTTATTCATGATCTTCACACAACCATTGGAACTGTTCAAATAATCATTGCAACTTACTCACTTACAATGGCCAGTTTAATGCTTGTAGGTGGTCGAATACAAAATATTCTGGGGCGTAAACGTACCTTTTTAATAGGAGCTGTAATTTATGGTGTTGGAACCATAGTTGCAGCCTTGAGCATTAACAGCACCATGTTGCTATTGGGATGGTCAATTATGGAAGGTGTTGGAGCTGCTTTAATGATGCCCGCCACCACATCCATCATTTCTGGAACTTATGAAGGTGAAAAAAGAGCATTTGCACTTGGAATAACAAGTTCAATGGCATCAGGAGCAGGGACTGTGGGTCCAATAATTGGGGGTTTTTTAACCACATTTTACAGCTGGAGATATGCATTTGGATTGGAACTCATTATTATTATGGTGATAATAATTTTCTCCGGCGAAATTTCTGTTTTTCCCCCAGATATGGACTGGTCACAACTCAATATTGTGGGTGCTGTGAACTCTGCAGTTGGTATATTCTTGTTCGTGCTGGGTATTTTAGTTCTCAACGATCCCAATAATTGGAACTTGGCATTTATCCTGATTAGTTTTGGAATTTTGCTCATGATAATTTTCTATTTGAACCAGAGAAGTAGAATAAATAAAAATCAAACACCCCTTGTAGATGTTAGTTTGTTTAAAAATCGTGGTTTCAGTTTGGCAAACATTACACGTTTCATCATGAACTTCACAATAGGAGGTGTTCTGTTTATCATTCCAGTCTATGTCCAGTCTGATCTGGGTGCAAATCCACTTACCACAGGTTTGACTCTGATTCCCATGAGTGTAGCTATTTTTGTCATGTCTTCCATGGCTGGAAAGTTGTCAAAAAAAATACAGCCAAGATATATTCTGGCAATTGGTGCTCTGGCCGCCATTAGTGGAAGTGTTTACCTGACATTGATTTTCAATCCCTACACCACCATCGTTGATATGGTTCCAGGGATATTTATGTTGGGTGTGGGTATGGGAATTGTTTTTCCTCATTCTGCCAACGAAATATTCTTTGCTGCAAGGAAGGAACAGCAGCCCGATGCATCAGGAATTATGAATACTGGTATCAATTTAGGTTCATCCCTTGGAACTGCTATTCTCGGACTCATACTGATTTTAGGAGGTTTCAGTAGTGTTGGTTTGGCAGCAAACACAGGACAATCTACAGGTGTTCAGGACAATATTCTGGGTGTGCATGAGCTAGTTGATAAATTTGATCATCAAAGTTATCCAACTGAAAATATGCCTGTAGATATTCAAAAGGTTAACACCATGAAAACTGCGTTTAATCTAATAACCGTTGTACTTTTAGTCAGTTTGATTATCTCACTCTTCATACCACGGCATAAAACTAAAAAAGAACAAGGTGGTTGTGTAAGTTCAAATATTTGATTTAGTCAGGTTTATCTATTTCCTGCCAATATGGTTTGATGTCCAGTAGTGGTGAACCATCCCATGCATCCAGCCATCGAACAGTGATCTGGTTATCCTCAATATCCACAACTTCCACCAAACAAAAGCCGATGGGATTAGGTCTTACAGGAGCCCTGGTAGAAAAAACACCCCTTTCCTCTGTTTTTCCATGGGGCACAACCTTCAACTTGTTTCGAACAGCATGATCCTGCCAGTAAAATATCATGTAATGACTGTGTAGATCTATGCCTTCCAATCCTTCCATGTATTTTTTGTAGACAATCAAAACGCTTGTTTCATTTGAATAGCGACCCTGTCGTGGAGAATTATTTTTGTCTGTGTATGGGGAACTGATAATTCCAATGGGTTCAAGTTTTATATCCATATCTTACACCTTCATATATGCAGCAAACTCGTTATCAACGGTGATCCCAGGGCAAATGCCATAAAAACTATTCCCATTCCTATTTTAATTTGTTTAGAAACTTTCTGGGTATTTTCAACAGATTGATCCCTTAATATAGAAATTGCACAGGATATGAACAGATAAATTGCAAACAACATCACTATGAGAAAGATGATGTTAAAAATTCCGATGAAGTAGAGGATTGGACTGGTTAAACTGGCAATTAACATGAAAGCAGCTGCCAGTATGGAAGATTTTCGCATACCATACTTGATTGGAAATGTGGAAGCTCCTTCAACACTGTCCCCCTCAACATCCTCCATGTCCTTGACTATTTCCCTGGCCATGGTCATTAAAAATGCATAAACTCCTAGGATAATTGATAGTTGCACTGCGTTTAGAACAACTCCTCCAAAAACAAAACATAATCCAGTTAAAAATGCGATGCTTAAGTTTCCAACTAGACATGATGTTTTAAGTCTTTTAGCATAAAGATACATGAGAATTGCGCTTAATACAACGATCATTCCAGGTATAATTCCAATAATAAATGCCATGATGCTTGCTAATACAAATAGGGAGACTGAATAGATTATTGCTGTTTTCAAAGATATTCTGCCCGAGGGTATTGGTCTTTCTGGTTTGTTTATGGCATCAATTTTATGATCGAAGTAATCATTGATGGCATTTCCAGCCCCTGTGAATATGAAAACAATGACACATGCCACAATTACGGCTATGGTGAAGTTTCCACTGATCAATGCCACAAGTAATACTGCTACAACCCCCATTAGGGCGTTGAAAGGTCTTAAAATTTCTAAATATGCATTCATTATTTACACCATTTCTTCTACTATTTCTATTCTGTTGTTGAACCCTGCTTTTATCATTATGCATTTTTATAAATAATCCAATAAATTTTAAGGACAAGCAGTTTATATAAAAATAGAGGAAAGGATCACATGGCAATAAAAGAGATACCCGAATTACTGGCACCTGCAGGTTCGTTAAATTCATTAATAGCTGCTGTTAACGCTGGAGCTGATGCGGTTTACATTTCTGGTAAGAAATTTGGTGCCAGAAGATTTGCATCCAACTTCACTAAAGAAGAGATGATAGAAGGTTTGAAATATGCTAAACTCCGGAATGTTAAGGTTTACGTCACTGTTAACACTCTTATGAAGGATTTTCAACTTGAAACTGCCATTGAGTACATTTTTTGGCTCTATAAAAATGGTGCCGATGCCATCATTGTCCAGGACCTTGGTCTTGCCAGATTATGCAGGGAACTCATCCCAGAAATGAAGCTACATGCATCAACACAACTAACCATTCATAACAGTGCTGGAGTCAAGTGGGCAGGAGAGTTTGGTTTTAAAAGGATCGTGTTAGCTAGAGAACTTAAAATTACCGAAGTTGAAGCTATTGTTAAAACTGCATCCAAAAACAAAGTGGAAATTGAAATATTTGGACACGGAGCACTTTGTTACTCCTATTCTGGCCAGTGCTTATTATCATCATTTATAGGTGGAAGAAGTGGTAACAGAGGAGTTTGTGCCCAACCCTGTAGAAAGGCTTACAAATTAGTCAGTGGAAAAAAGGACGAATATGATAGGCCCATTGAAACGCATACATCCAATATTAGTGATAAATTTCTTTTATCTACCCAGGATCTCTGTGTTTACAGTCAGTTGGAAAAAATTATTGGATCCAACATAAACTCCTTGAAAATTGAGGGTAGAATGAGATCCCAAGAGTACGTGGCAATTGTAATTGACATCTACAGAAAAGCTCTTGATTCATTGAAATC
The DNA here is from genome assembly GCA_023430285.1 of Methanobacteriota archaeon. Taxonomy (GTDB): domain Archaea; phylum Methanobacteriota; class Methanobacteria; order Methanobacteriales; family Methanobacteriaceae; genus Methanobacterium_B. The sequence goes on from JAEZAV010000194.1 coordinate 12,176, forward strand.
TGGGAAATCGAGTTCGAACAAGGATAACTTATCTAAACTAATGTTAGCGTTTAACAGAGGATTCAGTTCAGGATATCTCCTAAAATCTGATGGGGAAACTATTATGGGACGTGAAGCACCTGGAAACAGGGGGCTTTACATTGGAGATGTGGTGGGCTACAGCAACAAAACCAAAATTGTTACCATTAAACTTAAAAACCGCTTCAAAATTAGGAAGGGCGACGGTGTAGTTTTTAGAGGGTCAAACCAGACTATCCAAACCAAGCATCATCTAAAAGAAGGCATGCTCAATGAGGCTGCACCAGTTGGAATGGCCATAGAAGAAGATCCTGTTTACAAGGGAAATATATTAAAATTTATGGTTAAAAAACCATTGCATAAAAATTCTATGCTTTACTTGACCCGTTCTTTGGCTTTAAATCGTGAAGCAG
>JAEZAV010000012.1 GCA_023430285.1 Methanobacteriota archaeon
TATTGTGACCTGTATGGACCTTCAGTAATGATAATTGTGAGGGTCTTTGTTTTCTGTTTTGGAGTAACAGACATGTGTATAATTTATGTTGATTGTAGAAAATAAATTTTGATGTGGGAGTTTAGAAAAAAATTGTATGAAGTTCAGGAATTTCTTTCTTTGTCTATTGCTTCCTGAAATGCTTGGCTGTGGAAATTTGATGCAAGTCCTTTTTTACATTCATCAACAAAAAGCCGTAGTTTTGGTGCTCTGCAAGGGAACAGTTGAACTTTTAGGCCGGCCCTTGTTGGTAAATTGTTAACATCTTCCCCTACCATCTCCTTGGAAACGTAATGTGTGGATCCACATGGTGCAGCTCGGATAACATCCACATTTACGACCTTGTTACCTTCTAATTGAATTTCTACAACGGGTCTTCCGAATTTAGATACAAATTCGTCGTAAACAGGGTCTCCATTTTCTTCAAGTTCGCACATGGTGTCGGGGCATGTAACATTCCCATATTCTTCCAACTGATTTTTCAAACCTTCACCCCTCCATGCTGCAACGATGATCCATCCAACATCTTCATGCACCTGTTCAACCATCTCCAAAACAAGGTCCGGGTGTAAAATATAGCTTATTACTAAATCTGCCGATCTTAATTCTGTTAAGCTGTCTTCAGGTACCTCAACATCATCCATGAACATGGAATCCGGCTGTTCTAGTTCGAGAAACACTGTTTCAAAATCTTCACAAATGGTATCGTATGTTCTATCACCATATGGACCGTCTGTAACTATGACAACTTTGATCATTATACTTTACACTCCTGGATTTCATAACGAAAAACATGCAGATTTAAATCTGACTTGTGGATAATTTTTTTTTGTTTTAAAATAAACATCTTGTGTTAAATATCTAACAATTTTTCCAATATCTGTAATACTATATTTGGCTTGTAAGATTGGCATTACTATTTATAAAATAAAAACAACAATTTAAGTGCTTAATCAAAATATGAGCAGATCATGAAATTGTTTATAAGAGTTATAAAGGCGGATTCTACATGGAAAATATTTACGAACGCTCCCTTGCAGGTGAAATTACAAAAACGGATGCAATAAACCTTATCAATAGCAACCCCCACGAATTATTTGATGTTGCAGACAGATTGCGTAGCGAGATTGTTGGAGATGAAATTACCTTCGTTGCAAACAAAGCCATTGACATAACAGACCATTGTATGATTGAATGTGCATTTTGTTCATTTAGAGATCATATTGGATATGAAATGACCACCGAGGAGATACTTGAAAGTATCAAGGAAGGTCAAGAAAGGGGATCTACAGAAATATGTTTATTCGGAGGCATCATGCCCCATATGACTGTAGATTATTACAGTGACCTGATAAAGGCAATTAAATCAGAATTTGATATTTACTTGCATGCCCTTTCCCCTGTGGAAATATTTCAAACTGCTAAGTTGTCGGGTATAAGTACAAAAGAAACCCTAAAAACTCTTAAAGCTGCAGGAATGGACACCATGACTGGAGCATCAGCAGAAATACTCGTAGACTCTGTAAGGGAAAAAATTTGTCCAAACAAGGTAAACACAGCACAGTGGCTGAATATTATAAGGGAAGCTCATGAACTGGGAATACCCACAACATCTACAATTATGTATGGAAGCATTGAAACTTGGGAAGATCGTATCGACCACATGATGCTTTTAAGAGATTTACAGCGTGAAACTGGAGGTTTTACAGAGTTTGTTCCCCTAACTTTCCTGAACGAAAACAACCAGTTGGGTCGTGTTTCACAGGGTGCCAGTGGAATGGATGATCTCAAACTACACGCACTTGCAAGAATAATTTTCGGCAGAGATATTCCAAACATTCAAGTTTCATGGGTGAAACTTGGAGTAAGAACCTCTCAAATTGCCCTGTGCTGTGGTGCAAACGATCTTGGAGGAACCATGATCGAAGACAAAATATCCATTGCTGCGGGAGCATCCTATGGAGAGTACTTACCAAAAGAACAGATGATAGAGATCATCGAAGCCTTGGGACGTGTTCCAAGGGAAAGGACCACCATTTATGGAAAGGTCTAACTCTATTTTTTTTATAAATCCTTAAAATATCTACTTTTCAATTTTTTCATTAAACTACACACTATCCCAATGATTCTTTCGTAGGTATAACGATCCACACAACAAAATCTGGATTCCATGATCAAGTGTATAAGAATAAAACAATAAAATTTAGTTGAGGTACAGAAATTTTTATGAACCTAATATGAATTGGGAAAATTTTTAACCCAACAACCCAGTGAGAAAAAAAATATGAGAGTAGTTGTAATTGGAAGTGGAGCCGGTGGACTTACCGTTGCTTCAAACTTGAGAAAATATTCAAAAGAAGTCGAAATTACCGTGTTTACTATGGAGGATAAAGTGGCATATTCACCATGTGCAATACCTTACGTTATCGGAGGAGATATTGATTCTTTCGAAGAAATTGTGATGCACACACCAGAGTATTATGGAAAACACGGCATTAATATTGTTACAGAATCTGAAGTGTTAGAAGTTGCATCTTCCCAGAATTTGATTAAATATCGACTTATAAATGGGGATGAATCTACACCAGAGTTAATAACCCTTAAATATGATTATCTTGTGATTGCAACTGGAGGAAACCCATTCATACCTCCTGTGGAAGGAAATGACCTTAAAGGAGTATTTAAGGTCCGTACCATTGAAGACGGTGCAAAAATTAAAGAATGGTCTAAAACCAGTAAGAAAGCCGTTATAGTTGGTGCAGGAGCCATTGGATTGGAGTTAGGATACGGGCTCAAACAGATCGGTATAGAAGTGAGTGTGACAGAAATGCTTCCCCAGGTCCTGCCAAGGTCACTGGATCCTGACATGGCACTCAAGGTACAAGAGTACCTCGAAGGCCAAGGTGTCCGTATCGTACTCAACAATGCACTTACAAAGATCGTTGGTGTCGATGTTGCAGAAGAAGCTGTTGTGGGAGATATCAAAATGGATGCAGATCTCGTTATCTTATCCACAGGTGTCAGACCATCGATAGAACTGGCAAAACAGGCCGGCTGTGACATAGGTGACATGGGAGTTGTTGTTAACGAAAGAATGGAAACTTCTGTTTCCAACATCTATGCTGTCGGGGACTGTGTAGAAGTACACGATGGAATAACAGGACAAAAAACACTTTCACCATTCGGAACAACTGCTGTTCGCCAAGGAAAAGTTGCAGCTAAAAATTTAGCTGGAAAAGATGCAGTTTTTAGACCAGTACTGAATTCTGTGGTTTCAAAAATAGGTGAACTTGAAGTGGGTGCAGTTGGTTTAACAGAGGTATCTGCAAAGATGAATGGAATTGAAGTTGTTGTTGGTAAAAGCCAGGCACTCACAAGGGCAAGGTACTATCCAGGTTGTAAACCTATAGATACTAAACTCATATGTGGATTGGACGGAACCATACTGGGTTGTCAGATCATTGCCAAGGAAACAGTTGCCGAAAGGGTTGATACTATGGCCATGGCAATAGCAAAACAAGTTAAGTGTAATGAAATAACTGAAATGGAATTTTCTTATGCTCCACCAGTTTCAATGGTCGTTGATCCTGCAGTTATGGCTGCAGAAGATGCGCTCAAGAAATTGAGTTCATAAGTTATTTATTTTTTTTAAAATTAGCTAAAACAAAAAAGTGGGGGATTAAAAGTATCTTTCTAGGATACCCTTCAACATGCGTGCATGTCTTGCTTCATCCCTTGAACTTTCATCGAAGAAATCATGGGCAGGATCAATGTCTTCAACCTTGGCCTTTTTAGCAGCAGCTTTTTTCTCATTGTTAGCCATTGTTTCTCCTTCAAGCATCATTTCAAGATTTTCTTTGAGTGAAGAGGAAATTACACCGTTAAGTTCTGCAAACACCGCTGCATGAGCTGCTTCTTCAAATGCTATGGTTTTCAATACTTCTGCCACTTCTGGTAAACCATCCCTCTGGGCTAGTCTGGCCATTGCTAGGTACATTCCTACTTCTGCACATTCACCTTCAAAGTTCGCTTTAACATCCTTTTCTAATTCTGTGTCTTTACAAATTCCTATTTCATGTTCGTTTATGAGTTCCATTATTATTCCTCCTATCAAAAATTTATTTTGCAAGCTCTTTACCTATTTCGAAGCAACGTTCTAGCTCGTCTTCAGTTGGCAGGTAGTATATTTCAAATTCGTCTTTAACATCAAATCCACAGTTTTCAAGGTCATCTTTCAATATTTTAGGAGCTCCACCTTTACCTCCCATTGAACCGAAAGTTGCAGCTTTCCTTTTTAGTCCTGTTCTATCAAATTTAAGGCCCCTGAGATAGTAAACAATATCTCCCACACTTGGGAATGGTTCATCGTAGATGGTTGGAATACCGAATGCTACTGCTTTACTGTCAAGAATATCCTTTACAATTTCGCTTCTTTCATCTTCATGAAGGTAATATATTTTTACGTCGGCTCCTTGACTGATTGCTCCTTCAGCAACTGCATGTGCCATTTTCTGTGTAGATCCATGCATGGTATCGTAGACAATAGTAACCTTGTTCTCCACATTACCTGTTGCCCATTCGCTGTAAGCACCTATGACTTTCATTGGATCTGTCCATATTTGTCCATGCGCAGGAGCTATCATGGTTATCTTTTCTAGAAGCCCGAGTTCGGTGACCTCTTCAAATTTCTTCAGAACCAGTTTTGATAGTGGTGTTATGAGGTTGGCGTAGAATTTTTTGGTTGCATCCATGAGCACGTACTCTGGTATTTCATTATCGTACCTCTGTGGGAAGCAGATATGTTGTCCAAATGCATCGTTTGAGAACAGTATTCCTTCTTCAGCAAGTAGGGTGAACATGCTGTCTGGCCAGTGTAACAGTGGTGCCTCTAAGAATGCCAGGGTGGCCCCTCCAAGATCCAGTGCATCACCAGTTTTTACTGTGATGAAATTTGCTTCTTTAAGGGATGGGTAGTGGTTTATTAATCCTTCAACTGCTACTTCAGTACAGTATATTGGTGCTTCAGGGAATTTATGATGGATTTCTGTCAGCGCTCCACTGTGATCCTTCTCAACATGGTTCTGTACAATCACATCGATCTTGAAGTCACGACCCTCTTTTTTAAAGGCGTCTTCGATCCTGCCCCACATTTGGTAAGATTTTCCATGGTAGGTGTTATCAATCAATGCAACCTTTTCCTTACCAAATACCAAGTAAGCATTGTAGGTTGTTCCGTTCAAGGTGTATCCATGATAAGTCCTTAAATCCCAGTCTAAAAAGCCTACCCAATACACTCCTTCCTTCATTTTTACTGCTTCAGATTTCATTTTTTTAAAGCCTCCAAGTTTATTTTCTTATCTGGTTCGTGTCGATACGAACCTTATCCTGTATGGTCTTATGCGAACAAGTAGTATATAAATTTTACGTTCGTGTCGATACGAACCATTTATATAGTTGTTTCAACAAGAAATTAATTGTGAATTAATGATGACCAACCAAGATGCAGGCACACTGAACCAGATAAAAATTTTTGGAACAAAAAATGGGTTAAACATTGTTAACAGCCCAATAAAGTCCAAAATTCTGGAAATATTAGAAGAAAATGAGAGAAGTGGTGCTGAAATTGTGAAGTTAACAGGAAAATCAAAGGCAACAATATCTGCCCACCTTAATGATCTGGTTGAAATGGGCATCATAGAATCTAAACCTAACCCCAAGGATGGGAGGAGTAAAATATTCTTCATCAAATCCAGCTATCTCGGTGATCTCACAAGAAAAAATGATTTCAATAAAGAGCTGGATGATTACATCACAGAGGGAGTTGTAAATTCTGAGGATCCATTTGCATTTTTCAGATTTGTTTTTCGAACCTTCAGAGTAGCTTTAATAGAAGAAGGAGTTAACATAGATCCAATTTTACATAACGCCGGAGTTAAAGTGGGTGAAACCTTTTACAGTAAACTTAAAGACTCACAAACAGATAGCTTCATAGAGAATATTGCAGATTTCTGGCAGAAAAATAAACTTGGAAAAATTAAGACAGAAACTCTTGAACCATTAACCTTGAAAGCTTATGACTGCTTTGAATGCGAAGATTTACCTAAGATAGGAAGATCCGCTTGTGCATTTGATTCAGGAATTCTTGAAGCCATATTTTCTGCACATTTCGGTCGCAAGGTAGATGTTGAAGAGATAAAATGTTTTGCAAAGGGAGATGATTACTGCTCCTTCGTTGTCAAATAAAATTAGATCATTCTTTTTTATTCGGGCTAAACTTGACTAAAGTAGTTGTTAAGTATTTTTTATCCTTTGTAAACCCCTTGAATATATTTTCATCAGGCATGGTACAATTCTGTACCGAAAAGATTGTTTTTTCCCGTTCATCCGCTTCAATAATCCTTTCAAGATCTTCTGAATGTCTTGAAGTCTTCATGATAACGAAGGTATCAGCATGGGGCAATATTTTTTCTAACCTGTCATCAACTTTAGGCACAACAACAAGAAGTTCATCCTTCTCAACCAAAGATATTCCCGATGCAGCTGCACATCCCGTGAAAGAAGTTATTCCCGGTACAACTTCTATTTCAAATCCTAACTTCGAAATTCTATCTGCTACGTATGCAAAGGTGCTGAATATGGTTGGATCTCCAAGTGTAATGAATGCTACATTCAAACCTTTTTCCAGCCTTCTTTCGATACGATCCGCAGCATGATCCCAGTAAAGATTTAACTCTGATTTATCCTCAATCATTGGAAAAAGAGGATCCACTACTTCATACTCATCTTCACGTTCATCTAAAACCGGTTGAATTATTGTAAGTGCGATGCTGGGTTTAGATTCTGCAGATCTCGGAGAACATATGACATCTACAGTTTTTAGTAGTTTACTTGCCTTTATA
>JAEZAV010000076.1 GCA_023430285.1 Methanobacteriota archaeon
CCTGGAAGTTCCTACTGGAACACAACAGACACAGGAAGCTCAAGCGGATACATAGCACTGCCAATATCATTAATTTTAACCTTTGGATTGCCTTACCAGATCTTTTTCGGTGTGCTGGTAACTAAGAAGGATATCATAGATTACTTCGTTCCAGGAATATTTGGATTCGCATTTGATTTCGGTTACATAGTACTGGCACTGCTTCTAATATGGTGCATATTCATATTAGTCCTTGGAATGAAAATATTATCAGAGTATCGTGCAAAAAGGGAGAAAGGAAACAAAACGCTCCTTGGTAGGGAAGCACTGCTCATCGGTTCACTCGCAGCGTTCGCATCACAGGCAATACTAGGATTATTTGTAATTAACCGTGCAATAAATGGAACAGCACTTGTGACATTTATATTCCTAAGTGGATTGGTACTGGCCCACGTGATCCTACCTAAAAATACCAGTAACTAAAGACTCAACCAAATATCTTGAACACAGTCCTAGTGTTTAGAACTAACAACCGGGGACAAACAGATTTTTTTTTATTTAATCGCTTTTTTTTATTTTAGAATCCTGTATCAAGATTTCAAAGCCCTTCAGACCCCATCAAATTTTTTTATCACAAATATTTTGCATATCTGTGAGATATCTCCAGATGGAGAGGGATGAATGTAGTTGGATCATGCAAACTTTACTGTGTCTTAATACAAATAAGTGGAAGCTGCTCTTAAAACATAAAACTCATGATCAAACATCAAAATATTAAACCTTAAATCTATTTACATGGACAGAGTTTAGTCGTGCTAAAATCTTAATGTTATGGAGAAGTATGTTAAAATTTAATCGTAAAAAAAAATGCAGGCATTATTTCAAGGATTTTATATAGATATGGTCTAAATTTTAGGTTTTATACTGTTTAATTAGGATGGATGCACAGGAGATTTAAAAAAAAAATAGATAAACTGAGTTCAACTCAGTTTTTTTTATTCTGCTTTTGGAGCTGGAACTTCTTGATTAGGTTCTAAAACCAAGAAGATACCGGTCAGAACCAACCAGAGGCCTATTAAAAGTGCCAGGTAGAATGGGTTTAATGCGTAGACTCCTATGATCAGGTAAAGTATACCTAGTACGATACCTAAGAATCCACCGGCCCTTCCAGCATTTCCTTTACCTGAAATCAGGCTTATAACTCCTGAAACTATCAGGAATATTCCTCCGAGGTATATGATTATACCTGCAAAGATACTGAATGCCAGAACCTTTCCAAATAATCCTATTCCAACAATTACACCTATTACACCTAGTATAAGTGCAAGTATGCTTATGGCTTTACTTTCAGACCATGTAACCACACTTTGTGCAAGCAGCCAAATTCCGATAAATATCAGACCAATAGCAACAATGTCGCTAACAATGAAAACACTGATAAGTGGGAAAGCTATAACTGCCAGACCCAAGAGTATGGCCAATATTCCAAACAACACATTATTATGCTTCACTAACAATCCCTCCCTAATTTTTTAAGATCAATTAATACCATTATTTATTGTTCTCGGTTATTTTATAATTTCTGGTTTGAAGTACCATTTGTAAGCAAATTCATCGGGTTCAAAGGTTTACTCCAAACCATCCATCGATAAAATGCTATCATTCAACCATGTTAGAACAGAATATAAATTTGAAACGAATAATAGAGGATAGTCTCGGTAGGAAAAAAATAAAAATAGAAAAAGATTTGAGAATCAGTAGTTCACTATCTGTTTGGTGTCCGCATTCATTTCCTTGAATTTGGAATATAAAAATTCGATTTTTTCAATTTGGATCTTGATCAAATTTATGTTTACTGGAAGTCTTTTTAATGATTCGAGGTTTAAACCCTTCATCTTGATCACTTCCTCGTACTCCTCGGATGTTTGGTCGATGATGTTTGCCTTACCAGTTATCTGCATTCCTGCCAGGCTGTTCATACCCTCAAATGAGTCGTAGATTGATACACTGACATTTTCGTTTAGAAGCAGGTTTGAAAATTTTTCTCCACCTTCAGACAAGAGATATAAATGCTTGTTTTTGTAGTTGTATTCAATGGGAGTGGATCTGACAGTTCCATTGTGGCAGGTTGCAAGGCAGCAGGTATTATGTGAATTGATAAATTCTTCCACCATCACCAACAGTTTTTCATTGTCTAGTTTGGATAGGAGCTCTTCCTTAAGTTCCTTCAACTTCAATGCGAATTTAATTACTTCTTCTTCGTTGTAAAAATCCATGTCTTGATGTGGAAGTTTGACAAGTTCAAGGAATTCTTCGATGGCTACTTCATCATCAGAATCCAATTTTTCAAGGATCAAACGTCCTCCAAGTGCCTTTAACGTCAGAAAATTAATTTGATAATCGAATGCAAGGTTGTTCAATTCCCTGAGCCCACCATTAGTATCTAAACATGTACAGTAGGCTGCAACAGCTTTCTTAGCTAACCATGCACTGTTTTCTTTTACAAATTCCATCATGGATGTATCCAGTTTTTCCTCGTAAACTGGAGCTCCCAACACCACGAAGTCAAAATCCCTGTACTCTTCTTTGAAATTATCCACAGTACAATACCTTGCAGGTCCAGTTATGAGTGATATGGTCTTTGCGACCTCTTCTGTCGTACCGTACTTACCAGAGTACACCACCAATGTCTTGAGCATCTAAGAAATCCCTCCATTTATATAATCTATAAAAAAAATTTTTAGAAATATGTTTATCCTAACCATTATTTTTCCCATTCGGATGTAATAAAATTATTTAAATCCAAATCATTTCATATGGTGATGGCCCAGCTATGGAGATGATTTAATTTTATATCCATACATGGCTGGTCAGTTACTGCTTAGTTACACCATTAAACCAACATTTAACAATATATTTAAAGCATCTGAAAACCAAAGTATTACTAAACTAACCAGAAAGGAAGATGCATTGAATGGATAGATTGAGTTAGGATTTGTCGATACTAACATTCCTTGTTGTATTAAATTTTTTTTAACACCAAGTAGTAAGGGGATTAGAATATGGGCGCTGATGATTACAATGATTTACCAGATTTTGAAACTGATTATGAATGGCAGCAAATATTTGACTCTCTCCAAGACATGATCGCAATCATCGGTTTAGACTTCAAGATTAAAAAGGTTAACAAGGCAATGTTAGATACTTTGGATGTTAAATCTGAGGATATCATTGGAAAGGAATGTTACTCCATGATGCACTGCAGTGGAGAACCTCCTGAACTGTGCCCCCATGCAAAAATGGTACAAGATGGGACAGCACACCAGGTAGAATTTCCAATAGAACTGCTAAAAGGGGATTATTCTGTTTCAGCCTATCCAATTCATGATAAAACTGGAAATTTAACAGGTAGCGTCCATATAGTTCACTCCGTTTCCGAGAGAAATGAACTGAGCAACAGGAACAGATACCTTGCAAGCATAGTTGAATCATCAGCAGACGCCATATATGGAAAGGATTTAGATGATAACGTTATAAGCTGGAATAAGGCTGCTGAATCCATGTACGGTTACCGTAGAGAAGAAATGATAGGAAAATCAATCTTCGTACTCATACCTCCAAACAAGAGGGCAGAGTACCATGAACTCATGTACAGGATAAACCGCGGTGAAGCCATAACCAATCACGACACCCAGAGAATAAAAAAGAATGGTGAACTTATAGATGTAGCACTCTACATTTCGCCAATGCATGATTCAAAGGGTAATATTAATGGTTCAGCAACCATAGCCCATGATATTCATGAAAGAAAGCTCATGGAAAAAACTTTAAAGGAAAGTGAAGAGAAGTATCGTGAAGTTTTCAGAAATGCAAACGACATGATCAGTTTGAACCATATGGAAGAAAATGGATGTCCCGGAAAATTTATAGACGTCAACCATATAGGATTGGATAGGTACGGATACACCTATGATGAATTCTTAAACCTGACTGCACTGGAGATAGTTGCACCAGAAGACAAGGTTAAGATGGACTTGAATGCTAAAAATCTTAAATTATTGGGCTACGATGCCTTTGAAATCACCACCATAACCAAATCTGGAAAAAGGATACCAGTTGAAATTAACAACCACACATTCCACCTGAATGGTAAAGAAGTAATAATAGCAGTTGGAAGGGATGTTACAGAACGTAAAAAAGCTGAAAAAGCCCTGGTTGAAAGTGAAAACAGATACAGATCACTTTTTGAAAATATGCTCGAAGGATTCCTTCTGGCCAAAGTTGTTGTAAACAATGAACAAGAACCAGTGGACTGGATGCATATAGCAGTCAACCAAGGATTCAAAACAATAACAGAACTCGATGATGTCATAGGAAAGAATGCAACCGATATTCTCCCTGATTTGAAGGATGAAAATCCAGAACTCTTCGAAATATTTGGAAGGGTGGCACAGACAGGTGTGAATGAGACCTTTGAAAGCTACATTCTATTCATAAAAAAATGGCTGAACATCACTGTATTTTCTCCAGAAAAGAATTACTTCGTTGTTGTGTTTGAAGACATAACAGAGAGAAAAAATTCAGAACTTGCACTCACCCAAAGCGAAGAAAAATTCAGGGAAGTTTTCAACAATGCAAACGACGCCATGTTTCTCCAGAAAGTAACAAAAAAAGGTCCAGGCAAATTCATAGAAGTTAATGACACAGCAATTCAGAGTCTAGGCTACTCCAAGGAAGAAATGGTAAAAATGGAGCTTAAGGACATCATATCCTCAGATACCATACTTTATCTTCCCACTGTGTTTGAAAATGTGATAAGGGATGGGAAGGCAACATTTGAATCTGAGCACGTGACAAAAAAGGGAGAATTGTTACCTGTTGAAGTCAACACCCACGTGTTCAATATAAGGGGAGAGAAACATCTTCTTTCAATAGCACGTGACATATCGGAACGTAAAAAAGCTGAAAAAGCACTTGTAGTCAGTGAAGAAAAGTACAGAACCATATTTGAAAATATTCAAGACGTGTTTTTCCAAACAGATCAAGATGGAATATTGAAAACCCTCAGCCCCTCAATTGAAAGATACTCAGGGTACAAACCAGAAGATATCATTGGTAAACCCGCATACATTTTCTATGCAGATCCTGAAGAGAGAAAACTCATGATCAAGGAAATTGAGAAGAGGGGACATATCGAAGACCATGAACTAATATTTCAAACCAAGGAAAATAAACTCATCAACGTTTCAATCAATGCCCAGGTAATGAGAAATTCTCGAAATGAACCTGTGGGAATTGAAGGTTCAATACGGGATATCACAGAACGTAAACAAATGGAAATAAAACTTAAAAAATCTTTAAATGAAAAGGAAATGCTTCTTAAGGAAATTCATCACCGTGTTAAGAATAATTTAATGATAATTTCCAGCCTACTAAGTCTTCAAACAGATTACATCAAAGACAAAGCCTCGAAGGATATATTCATAGAAAGTCAGAACAGAGCCAGAAGCATGGCGCTCATACATGAAAAACTCTACAAATCAACAGATTTGAAGCGTATAAACTTCGGGGAGTACATTAAAAACCTCACGAGCGAACTCTTTTATACTTACAGGGTGGGAAATAGTGGGGTGGACATTCACTACAACATCGAAGATCTGAAGCTTGACATCAACACAGCAATCCCACTTGGACTCATAGCAAACGAACTCATAACCAACAGCCTGAAATATGCCTTCATAGATGGTGGCGAAGGAATTGTCGACATCGAATTCAAGAAGGTGGATCACAACTACATATTCATAATCAAAGATAACGGTGTGGGACTTCCAGAAGGATTCGACTATAAAAATTCAGATTCACTGGGTTTACAGCTTGTTAACAATTTATCTGAACAGATAGATGCTGAAATTGAATTAAATACAACTGATGGAACAGAATTTAAAATTAAATTTAAGGAAATAGAACTGGCGTAGATGGGTTTACCATGTCAAAAATCAGAATCTTACTGGTTGAGAATGAAGGTATCGAAGCCATGGACATCAAAAGAGAACTTGAGTCCATGGGCCACCAAGTACCTTACATAGCAGTTAATGGAGAAGATGCCATTAAAATGGCCGAAAAAATTTTCCCAGACCTTGTTTTAATGGATATCATGCTTCCAGGTAAACTGGACGGAATTGAAGTTTCAAAGAAACTGAACCAACTTAACATACCTGTAGTGTATTTAACTGCCAATAGCGAGCATTCAACGTTTGAAAGGGCCAAGGAAACCGATCCCTATGGTTACATCATCAAACCATTCGATTCCAAAGAATTTATGTACACCATTGAAATTGCCATCAACAAGCTAAAAACTGAAAACAAAATACGGGCCATGAAAAATGAATTCAAACTCATAACAGACCATTCAAGCGACATGATCTACAAGATGAACCTTTCAGACATGAGCTATGACTACGTGAATCCTGCAGCTGAAAAATTAACAGGCTACAGCCCCGCTGAATTTTACAGTTCAAATAATCTGCTAAAACAGATCATCCACCCCGATTTTAAGGACATCTACGCTGAAACTTTTACAAAACTTCTTGAAGGTGAGGTTGAAACTAGTTTGGAGTTCAAGATCGTAACCAAAGAGGGGGAAGAGAAATGGTTCAAAGAACGAAATAATCTTGAGACAGATTTTAATGGAAAGCCTGTGGCAGTTAGTGGAGTTTTAACTGACATCACACCTCAAAAGACTGCCCAACAGATATTTGAAGCTCTCAAGAAGGATTGTAAGGCCGATAGGGAAAGGTTTGAAATGGCTCAAAAAGTTGCAATGATGGGTATATGGGAGAATGAACTGGCAACCAACGATCTTAAATGGTCCGATGAGATGTACAAAATACTTGGACTTCCAGTTGACACCAAGGTTAACCTGAATGATGTTGTGGAAATATTCCCAGAAGATGAACTCAAACGTTTCAATGATGCAGTTGAAGAGTCTATAACTAACAAAAAGCCCTACAGTAATGATTATAGGATTGTGCGGCCTGATGGTGAGGTACGTTATATTCATGACGAAGGGAAGGTCATTAGGGATGAAAATGGTAATGCCTTGAAGATGTTTGGATCCACCCAGGACATCACTTCAAGAAAAAAAGCGGAAAATGCCCTGGCTGAGAGTGAGGCCAAGTTCAGAAAATTCGTTGAAACCACACCAGACATGATCTGGGAGATAGATGCCCATGGAACCTTCAAGTACATAAGTCCACAATCTCTGCAGATAATGGGTTACACACCAGATAAAATCATAGGAACCAAGATATTCGAACTTTTAAAGCCAGAGGCAGTTGAAGAAGTCAGGAAATCTTTCATGGATCATGTTGAAACTGCCAAGTACTTTAAAACCCTGGTGGTACCTGCAATTGATCGGGCTGGCAACGAACTCATCCTGGAAATTCGTTCTGCAAAGGTGGTTGAGGAAAATACACAAGTCGTAGGATTTGAAGGAATTGCAAGGGATATCACCGACATAACAAAGGCCACCAACCAGCTCATAAACACTGTAAACGAGAAGAACCTCCTATTAAAGGAAATACACCACAGGGTTAAAAACAACATGCAGATTATTTCAAGCCTTTTGAATCTTCAAATAGAACATCTTAACGATGAAAATGCTATAAACTCCCTTAAAGAAAGTCAAAACAGGATCATTACCATGGCCACTTTGCATGAGAAACTGTATTTAACATCCAACTTCAGTAAAATCAACCAAACAGAGTACATAACCAGTCTTATTAGGGGACTGTTCTCATCGTACACTGCAAACAACAGGGTTAAATCTATCTTAGATATAGAATCCTTGGATTTAAACATGGAAACATCCATACCATGTGGCCTCATAATAAATGAGCTCGTTACAAATTCCCTGGTACATGGATTTCCAGACGGGATGGCGGGAACCATCACAGTTTCACTCAAAACCTTGGATGACAAGTACGAACTGAGGGTGGCGGATGATGGTTTAGGCATTACAGAAAACAAGCTCCTTGAAGATACCAACACATTAGGACTTGAACTGGTTAAAAGCTTAGTTGATCAATTGGATGGAACTATAGAATTAAATAATAAGGGTAAAACCGAATTTATCATTGTTTTCAATGAAATTGAATACAAAGAAAGATTTTAATGGGATATGTTGTAACAAACTTTTTAAACACGATTTGCTTAGTCGTTCTATGCCTGTTTAATATCCAAAATATTGTTTAAATTTGTTTATTTCTTTTATTGGTACTTGCTTGTGATCTGAGTTTATTTACTGCATTCTGTTGAACATGTAGGTTCCAAGGACGATCATGACCAAATCAAAGGTTACTATAATGGCTATATCGTATCCCAAGGGCAGGATTGATTGCCAGCCTGTTACCATGATGGAACGCAGTGCATCTACACAATAGGTCAGGGGGTTTATGTACACTGCCCAGAGTAACCATGAGGGTATGTTGGTGACTGGAAAGAGTGCACCACTTAAAAAGAACATTGGCATGTTAATAAATGTTACTATGGCTCCAAAGCTTTCTAAAGTGTTCATTGCACTGGCTATTATTAATCCAATGGAAACCAGTCCTGCTGTAATAAATATCATCACGAACAAGGACAACCCAACTGCGTAAAGACTAAGTGGAATGCCGATAATGATTCCTAGAATTATGACTATAAATCCCTGTAACATGACGTTGGTACCTATTCCCAACATTTTACCTAAAAATACAGATACACGTCCCACAGGTGCTATTAACATTTCCTTCATGAAACCAAATTGCCGGTCCCATATAACTGATATTGCAAGGTACATAGATGTGAAAAGCATTGTTTGAGACACAATTCCTGGAAGTAGAAATCTTTGATAGTTAAAACTATTTATGGAGTACCCAAGACCTGTACCAAAGATTATGAGCCATAGTGCAGGGGACACTATTGAACTGCTTATCCTCAAACGATCCCTAACAAAACGCAGTGTTTCTCGTTTCCAAAGGGCATGAATGGCTCTAAATTCGTTCAACGTATCTTCCTCCTCTTCTTGGCACTTATGCCAGTGAATCTCACGTCATCCTCTCGAATTTCTTTGCCTGTATAGTGGATGAAGACATCTTCCATGTTTGGTTCAACTATGGATATGCTCTTAATATAAATTCCAGCGGATATTCCGAATTCAACAATACGTGGCAATGTTGTGTGGGGATCGTCCACACTCAAATTCAAATTACCACTCTGGTAGGTGATGTCCTTTACGAGATCAGTTTTTGATAGTTGGGATGCAAATAATTCGTTTTTATCGGTGTTTAAAACAATTACTCCGGTATGTAAACATTTTTTAAGGTTGATTGGAGTGTCCATGGCAATGATCCTACTTAGATCCATTATGGCAATTCTATCACAGAGCCTGTCTGCCTCTTCCATGTAGTGGGTTGTAAGCAAGATGGTGATGTTTTTCAGTTCCCTCAAATCTTTAATATAATCCCATATATGTTCACGACTCTGTGGATCCAGTCCAATTGTAGGTTCATCTAGAAACAGTACCTTTGGATGATGTATAAGGCCCCTTGCAATTTCAAGCCTTCGTCTCATACCTCCCGAGTAGGTGTTTACATAGTTTGAAGCCTTATCATCAAGCTCCACAAGTTCCAGTACTTCATCAATTCTTGAATGCATTACATCTCTTGGCACATCGTACAAGTTGGCATGCAGCTCCAGATTTTCCCTTCCTGTGAGCTTATCATCGATACTCGGGTCTTGAAAAACAATACCAATAGATTTTCTCACTTCTTTAGGTTCCTTTAAAATATCTAAACCATTGATCAAAGCCGTTCCAGAAGTGGGTTTCAAAATAGTGCAAAGCATAGAAATGGTTGTACTTTTACCAGCACCATTAGGGCCTAAAAGTCCAAATATTTCCCCCTCTTTCACCTGGAGATTAATATTGTTCACCGCTGTAAAATCATCAAATTTTTTAGTTAAATTTATCACATCAATTGTATTCATTTCTAATAAAACCCCCAGATAAACTTAATTCACTCTAAATTTATCTTCGAGTATAGTTTTTAAGCTGTTTTTTCACTTTCATTCATAAAATACCAACTTTTTTATTGTTACTGTTTAATTAGATTTTCTATTATAGTATTAAAAATATTAGACGCCCTAAACTGGGATGTTTTATGAAAATTCAAGGAATTACTATTCAAAACAACAAGAAATTTCTGATTTAACGGTTTATTTTATAGAAAATTTGCTGTAAACTAGGAAAAAGTCTAAAACAAATTCAGTCACTGAATATGTTGTCATGACCCAGTTTAAATCTTATTTTTCTTTTAGTTACTTTTTGTTTGACATTTCTGAAATTTTACTGATTTATTTCGTTTGGTCATGGTTTACATATATTCAATTTGGACATTCTAAAAGTCTTAATAGTTTATTAAATAGTATATGCATCTAATTTCAGCTAATTTAATCCTATCGAAGAATATAAGGAGTACGAATTACAAATAGTAGTAAGGTGATAAAATGTCTGAGTTATATGAAAAAATGGTAAAAGAAGCTATGGCAGCTCAAAGAGCAGATGTAGATACCATCAAGAAAAATAGGGGCGGAAAATTTA
>JAEZAV010000135.1 GCA_023430285.1 Methanobacteriota archaeon
CACTACCGGTGTTCAATTGTCCAGAAGCTGCTTCAGCAGCACCCATTATTGTTGAACAAAGTGCAGAAAATATTCTTGCATCAACATCGGGAGGAGTTCTAGAATCTATGAGAAGCCCTTCTTTGGATACAACTCCACAGGCCTTAATCTGACCAACCTGCAAAATCCCTGCCAGAACATCGTCTAATAATTCTTTCTTAGTTTTGGCCATAAAAATACACCTTTAAATAAAAAAAGAGTGGTAATTATTATTTAATTACCATAAGGGTTTGTCCAGCTGTAACTGTGTCTCCTTCCTGTATGTAAATCTCTTCAACAGTACCTGATTCAGGAGCATGAACATCATTTTCCATTTTCATTGCTTCGAGTACTGCAACAATATCTCCAACATTGACCTTGTCGCCAGTAGCAACTTTAAGTTTGAGTATCATTCCCTGCATGCTTGAAGGAACTCCTCCTTCAACAGGTCCGCTAGGTGCTTTGTTGCTGGATTCTATTTCCATGTAACCGGTTGGAACAACCTTCACATCAAACATTTCCCCGTCAACTTCAACATTGTACTCTGTTGGAAGTGAGGATGGAGCTGAACTCTCAGTTTCCCTTGGTTTTTCAAGGGGTTCTTCAACCAGTTCTCCCCTTAAAAATTTAGGGGCCACAGCAGGGTAAAGGGCGTAGGTCAAAACATCCTCGTCCTTCTTTATGATGCCCATCTTTTCTCCTTCCGACCTGTATTTTTCGAGTTCGTACTCTAAAAGATCCCCTGGTCTGCTGTCTATAACCTCTGCATCTCCTATGATGAGTTCGGCAATTTCAGGGTTAACTGGAGAAGGTGGCCTACCATAGTAGCCCTTTATATAATCTTTAACCTCTTTTGAAACACTTTTATACCTTTCGCCACCAAGGACATTCATAACTGCCTGTATTCCCACGATTTGGCTTGTAGGAGTCACCAGTGGAGGATATCCAAGATCAGCACGAACTTTGGGAACCTCTTTAAGCACTTCTTCGTACTGGTCAAGAGCATTCTGTTCTTTAAGTTGGGATACAAAGTTTGAAAGCATTCCTCCAGGTATCTGATAGAGAAGGACATCTGTATCAACTTTCTCAGATATAGGGTCTATTAAACTGCTGTATTTCTTTCTTATTTCCTCGAAGTATTTCTTGATTTCACTCAAAAGTTTAAGATCGAGACCAGTGGTATAATCTGTTCCCTCAAGGGCTGCCACAATACTTTCTGTTGGTGGTTGGGAAGCTCCCCATGAAAGTGGGGATATTGCAGTATCAAGAAGATCTACTCCTGCCTGGCATGCTGCGTAGTAACTCATTGGTGTCATTCCACTTGTACAGTGGCAGTGCAGGTTTATCAGGAGATCAGTTTCTTCTTTCAAGGTTGTTACTAGTTCAAATGTGTCATGTGGAGTTATGAGTCCTGCCATGTCCTTGATTGTGACTGAATCACAACCAACAGTTTCAAGTTCCTTGGCAATTTCCACATATTTTTCAATGGTGTGGAATGGACTTGTTGTGTAACTGATTGTTCCTTGAACATGTGCTCCCTGTTCCTTTGCAACTTTTATTGAAAGTTCCATGTTTCTTATATCGTTTAAAGCATCAAATATCCTGAAAACATCAATTCCATTTTCATATGATTTTTCAACGAAGCTTCTCACTACATCGTCGGGGTAATGTTTGTATCCTACTAGGTTCTGTCCTCGTAGTAACATCTGTAGTGGTGTTTTTGTAACCACTTCTTTGAGCTGTGTAAGGCGTTCCCATGGATCCTCGTTCAAATACCGTATACAAGTATCAAAGGTAGCACCTCCCCATGCTTCCAGGGAGAAAAATCCCACACTATCCATTTTTTCAGCAATGGGTAGCATATCTCGGGTTCTCATCCTTGTGGCAAGGAGTGATTGATGCGCATCTCGAAATGCTGTTTCAATGATCTTTATCTTTTTCATTTTGACCCTCACAATAAGCTTGGATTTCTTCAAATGTCTTAATATAAATAGTCCTAACTTCCTTATATATTTGGCAATAAAATTCCCTAAACCGATGTTATCTTACACTAAACTTTCAATATATTTGTGTTTACAACACTCGAATTTGAATAATGTTCAAGGGATACAATGTATGAAATTAACTGTCTTGTTTTTGACAGACTATAAAATCACTATTTTCATAAACCACCTTAAAATAATTGGGTTGAATTAAATTTAAATCGGCATAATACTTTTGATTAAAGTAAAATAGGGGATAGAGTTCGGTAGTTACTTTTGATTCATTTAGGCTTGCATTTTGATTTGGGAGTACCAGTCTTTTATCATAAACAATATAACCAACATTTCCGATGTCAAAAAATGATCTAGGGGTGCTAGAATTAAGATATTCAAACCCGAAATTTATGGGCATTCCTGTTTGTTCTGCAATGAAAATTCCAGTGTAAATATTTTGTATCAGTATGGATTGATTTTTGTTACCGTTCACTTTAAACCAGTCTGCAAGTTCAACTTCCGATTCTGAAGGTGGTGCAATTTGCACAGAACCAAATTCGGTTTTGGCTGAGAAAGTTCCCATGGTGGGATTAGCAGCTGTCAGGATTCCAAACACAACTGCAAGTGAGAACACAACCAATAGAAACATGGATCTAAACTTTTCGGATGAAAAACGTTCTGTAGTTTTAAGTTGGTTGTAAACAGTTTTAACACCAAATCCTCCGAGGATTGATAATGGAATCACAATATAAATAAG
>JAEZAV010000137.1 GCA_023430285.1 Methanobacteriota archaeon
ACTTTACATTGCAATGAGTTTGGATGGAAAAATAAGTGGTTTTGAGATAAATAAAAATGTTTACAAAGAAATTAAATCTCATATAAATTCTGATGCAGTTTTTATGGATGTTGAAACCTTTAAAACCAGTTATACTAGTATTATTGACGTTGGTTCTAAACAGCTTCTAGTGCTACCAGATAACATGGGGAAAATTTCCAGGAGTATTTTACTTGAAGGATCCAGTTCAATGAATGTTATTGTACTCTGCTCTAGATCAACTCCACAAGATTATCTCAAGTTCCTAGAAGAAAACTACATCAACCACATGATCGTTGGTTACGATGAAGTGAACTTGGCAACAGCATTTGAAGAGCTTAACATTCAGTTTGGTGTTAAAACTATAGCAGTTCACGCTGATGGTGTTTTAAATGCTGTTCTGATGACAGAAGATCTTGTGGAAGAGATATCGGTTTTCATACATCCTACATTGGTGGGTGCAAACAAAGATGAGGTGTACTTCCAGAATAATGCTGAGAACGAGAAACTTGATCTCAGGCTACTTGAGACGAGGGTAATTGAGGATGAGATCGTTTACTTGAAGTACAGAATTATGAAGTACAAATTTTAATTTTTAAATAACAAATTGAATGATATCCATCCTTTCAAAATATGGACAATCCATGTATATGTAGTTTTTAAAGCAGCTATCTGGTGTCAGCCCACTCAGTTATAATTAGTTGAAGTTTGAAATCTATGTATGCAACTGGTTAAACTACATTTTTACTTACACTTACTACTAAGGAGAATGAACATGAAAAAAATTGGATTTATAGGTTATGGAAGTATGGGTCGTGTAATATTAAATGGATTTTTGGATTCTGGAATGCTGAAACCATTCAAGGTATCTGTTTCAACCAGAACACGATCTAAACTTTTGGAATTGGAGAAAAATCATCCCGAAGTTGAAATAGCAAACGACAACATTCAAACAGCTCAAAATTCTGAGGTTATATTTCTTTTCACAGGTACATCTGATGTGAAACATGTTATTGAAGAAATTAAAACCTCCTTATCTGAAAAGACCCACCTCATATACATTTCAGCTGCCCTTGAAATGGAATTGGTTGGCACGATTTTTGATGGTAAAATTACCAAGGTGATACCTTCAATCACTGCTGAAATGCATGAAGGAGTTTCGTTAATTTGTCATGATGAATCCGTGACAAATGAAGAGGCTGATTTTGTTGACAACCTTTTCAGAACAGTGGGGGATGTTAAATTAGTTGAGGAAGCAGATCTTGATGTGGGTGCAGATATAACAAGCTGTTCTCCTGCATTCATAGCAAAAATATTCCAAGAATTTTCAGTTCAAGCATCAAATAACAGCAACTTTTCGAGGCAGGAAGCAGAGAAAATGATTATCAGTACTTTGTACGGAACTTCCAAACTCCTTTATGAGAAAGGCTACGGTGTTGACGATTTAATATCTGCAGTTGCAACAAAGGGGGGCATAACAGAGGAGGGTGTTAAAATATTAGACAGTGAACTTCCAGAACTGTTCAGTGAACTGTTTAAAACCACCATTAAAAAACATCAAATTATTCGAAGGGAACTCGAAGAACAGTATTGATTCAATAACACCATCGGAGTTTATTTTTAACTCTGAATTCGAAAGAATCTGATGTTTGACCAATGAATTTATAAATGGGTAAGCAGAATATACTATGAATGTGTACAATTATCATGGTTACCTCTGTTAAACCCTATTAATTGTTCCTATTTCAGATTCAAATCTAGACATTTAATTAAGGTCAGATATTTAAACTTAAGTTGGTTATAAAATGAAAAATCTCATACTTATTGGATTGTTATTTGTGATGTTTATGGGCGTAGTTTATGGGGCTATTGTTGCAACAGGGGGCGAGCACTGGGATATGACAGGTAAAATTGTTGGAGTGTGCACAGCCGACAATAACTCTACAGATGCCAATTCCATACTTGTACAGGGTGTCGTCATATCTGGAAATCAACAAGCCAATGTAACGGTGAGAATCACCAATGATACTCAGTTATACTCCAAAAACGGTAATCAACGAAACCAAATAAACTTTGCAGATCTTAAATCTGGACAGAGCGTTAGTATCCAGTTTAAAGGTCCAATATTACAATCATATCCTCCACAAGCATCAGGAAGTCTAGTATTGGTCACTGGATAAAATTTAAATGTATTTAAATGGATACCTGACCACGTACTATGAGTATTTGCAAATTTGAGAATCATTGTTTTGCAACTAAATAATAATTTTTTACGCAATTTTCTCCGCAAGGTTTAAATATAAAATGCACTTAAGTATATCTACTATGCCAAGGTAGCTTAGCGGCGAAGCGGTGGACTGCAGATCCATTACACGGGAGTTCAAATCTCTCCCTTGGCTTGGAAAATTAAATCAATGATTATTTGGGGTTCTCCAAATATTATCATTGGGGTCATAGTGTAATCTGGCTATCATCTGGGACTCCAGTTGTCTTTGAAGAAAGTGCGCACTCTGAAGGAAAGTATGATGACCAATTGGAGTACTGAGACAAGAGAAATCCTAGGATCTGGGTTCAAATCCCGGTGACCCCATTCACTATTTTTAAATTCTATAACTACTTATTCTATCCAAATCCATACGATCTATAGTTAGATATTAAAATTTTCATATTAAATTACTGGATAGGTGATAAATTGGAAATTATAGATAATATTATAATGATTGAAGGAATAGGAAACGATTCTAATGTTTATATCTTTGATGATGTTATAGTTGACACTGGAACTGGTAATAACTGTAAATACCTCCTTGAATCCATATCTAAAGCTGGTTTATCTTTGGATGATCTCAGCCTAATCGTGAATACCCACAACCACTACGATCATATGGGTGGTAACAACTGTTTTGATTTAGATGTTGCAATGCATATTGAGGATGCCTTAGCAGTTGAAAATCAAGATAGCAATGCAACTGTGGCAAACATGTTTGGAAGATCTATGGAAGGATTTAAAGTCAATCGCAAACTTAAAGAAGGCGATAAAATACATAACTTCGAAGTTCTCCACATTCCGGGCCATACTAAAGGAGGTATATGTCTTTATGATGGTAAAACGTTGATATCAGGAGACACTGTTTTTGCAGGCGGTGGATTCGGTAGAACAGACCTTGGAGGAAGCGTTGAAGAGATGAAAAATTCATTACAAAGACTCAGCCAGCTTGAAGTGCAAAATTTACTGCCAGGCCATGGACCATGGACAGAGAATGGTTCAGAACATATTAAATTATCTTACAGAATGTTGGTAGGATAATTGGATTCATTATGTGTGTTATACTCTGTAAGAATTTAGAATTTGGTTAAATTGTTATTTATCCAAATTTCCCTTTAAGAAAAATCCAATTTAAAAAAAATAAATTAATTCAATTAAACAATTTTAAGCAGTGAATAACTTTGTGGTTTTTTTGACTGCATTGCTCTTTACAAGTACTGAAATTCTGTTGCCCCTATTTAGAATATCATCCTTTTTTGGAATGTTAATTTCACCATTTTTGTAGAGGGCTGCAATTATATAATCGTCTGTTGGACTCAAGTCTACTACTTTCTTTCCTATAACATTCTTATTTTCCACTTGAATCTCAAGAAGTTCAGCATTACCTTGACCAATAATAATCAGATCTGCAATTTTTGGTCGTATAATCAGTTTTTCAAGGTAACTTGCTGCCGTGAGTTCCGGGCTTATGACATCGTCGATTCCAACCTTTTTGAATGCATCTTCATGATCTGGGTTGCTGACCCTTGCGATAATCTTTTTTGGATTGTACTCTTTAACTAAAATACTTGATAATAAATTAGCTTCATCATGTCCTGTTGCAGCAACAAAAACATCTGCATCAGATATGTTAGCTTCTTCTAGGGTTTTGATATCTGTACCATTACCACAAATTATTAAAGCATCCAATTCACCGGCTGCATTGTTGCATAAATTTGAATCATTCTCTATGAGGGTAACATCATGACCGCTTGCTACAAGAGATGCTGCAAGGTTAAGTCCGACTCTTCCGCCCCCCATTATAACTACATACATAGATAAACCCCAATTAGATTGATAACCATAAATAAATCCTCTTAAAATTTTTTTTGAAGGTTTAATATTAATTATACCAACAAGTAATTTATCCCATTATATCTTTTATCTATTAAACCTTTTGAATAGATCAAAACTTCCCTTGAGGAGGACTAATGCTGGAATGATCTCGATCCTACCGATCCACATTCCTATTATAAGAAGTATCTCTGGTAATTTAGGCATTGTTGGCCCAGTTATTCCCACAGAAAGTCCTACGTTACCCTGTGCAGATGTAATTTCAAATAAAGAATTGATTCCTCCGTAGCCGTATGACATGAAAATAAACCATGCAACCAATATGAAGAACAGATATAAAAAGGTGTAACTTCCTGCTTCTTTAATTTCTGCATCTTTAACAGTTTTTCCACTTATTTTTCTTGGGAAAACAGATCCTTCTGGTGATAACACCTTCACAACTTCCCAATAAATTCCCTTAATTAATGTAACTACTCTGATGAGTTTAAGTGCACCTGTGGTTGAACCTGCGGCCATACCGATTATCATACAAACTATTAATATGACCTTGGTGTAATCTGTCCATCCAAACATCGTACCCACAGTTTCCGTGTTAGATCCTGTACAACTCAATGCTGAAACTATGTAAAATATGGAATTAAGAGATGTGAAATGTGAAACAGTAAACAGCATAATTGAGAAAACAGCAACAATAATTAACATGGCCTGAAATTGTATATCTCGAAATACATCCCAAACCCTTCCTTTAAGCGCTTTGTAATGAACCAAGAAACTGGTTCCTCCAAGTATCATTAGGAGTATGGTTATAATTGTAATGGGGACGCTGTTGTAAAATCCTATGTTATCATTTTTTATGGACATTCCACCTGTTGACAAGTTGGTGAAACAGTTGTTAATAGCATCAAAAAGAGACATTCCTGCGAGTACGTAGAGAACAATTCCAAGAATGGTATAAAAAAGATAAATCCACCATATTGTCCTGACTGTGTTTGCTATGCTTGGTTTGATCTTTTCTTCCCGCGCTTCTGCTTTGTAAAGTCTTGAGGCAGCTGTTCCTGGACGAATTAAGATCCCGATAACTACAATAACAACTCCAAGTCCACCCACCCATTGTTCAAGGCTTCTTAAAAACAGAACTGATTGTGGAAGTATCTGTACATCGGTGTACATTGTTAATCCGCTTCCAGTCCAAGCAGACATGCTTTCGAAGTAGGCATTTAAGAAACTGATATCTGTAGCATACATTAAACATATGCTACCCATTAAAGCTGCCCAAAGCCAAGCAAGGGCTGCTATAATCATCCCATGTTTGAGTTTTAAGTTGATACTGTCTGAAAATTTTATTTTAAGAACGTAACCTATGGACATGGAGAGAATACCTGCCACAAGAAATCCTTCAAAATCATTTTCTCCATAAATTAAGGCAACTATTAAGGGAATTAGCATTACTATACCAATTCCTTCCATTACAGTTCCAAGATTTTTAAAAATCAGATAAAAATCTTTTCTTCTAAGATAAGCAATCATCAAACTATCATGTTAATTGATCCAATATAAATATTTAGAAAAAATAAGAAAATTTGGAAAGTTAGATCAACAAGTTATCTGTTAA
The DNA here is from genome assembly GCA_023430285.1 of Methanobacteriota archaeon. Lineage (GTDB taxonomy): Archaea > Methanobacteriota > Methanobacteria > Methanobacteriales > Methanobacteriaceae > Methanobacterium_B. The sequence goes on from JAEZAV010000137.1 coordinate 5,730, forward strand.
CTCTAACTTCTACAGGTAAATTTTATACAAGATATCAAACTATTTTTTCTCTTCGGCACCCATATTCTCGGTTTTTAGGAAGTTTGAAATGTCTGTAATACTGTTCATCAGAGGAGCAGGGAATATTATTGTTGAATTTTTCTCAACAGCTATCTGATTTAGTACCTGCATGATTCTAAGCTGAAGAGCAATTGGATGTTCAGAAATGATGTCTGCAGCATCTCCAAGTTTGGTTGCAGATAAGTACTCTCCTTCTGCAGCAATAATTTTGGCTCTTTTTTCCCTTTCTGCTTCAGCTTGCATGGCAATAACCCGTTTCATGGTATCTGGAAGTTTAATATCTTTAATTTCAACTGTGGTAACATTTATTCCCCATGGTTCGCTGTGTTTGTCGATTATTTCCTTTATTTTGGTGTTGATCTTGGGTGTTTCAGATAGTATTTCATCGAGATTAAACTGACCCACAACACTCCTTACAGTAGTTTGAGATATCTGGTTCACTGCCCTGTTGTAATTTTCAACTTCAACAACTGCTTTGTAGGGGTCCATTATTTTGAAGTAAGCAACAGCTGCCACATCAATGGACACGTTGTCTTCGGTTATGATCTTCTGGGAAGGTATGGGCATTGTAACGATCTGCAGTGATGCTTTAACCATTCTGTCCACAACAGGAATTATAAGCCTTAAGCCGGGTTCTTTCACTCCAATGACCTTTCCTACACGGAAAACCACGCCTCTTTCGTACTGATTAACAACTCGTATTGACAATCCTAAAATAATCAGGATAATTATTCCAATTATTATCAAGGTGAATAAGTCCATTCAAATACCTCCTTAACATATTTTCATTAATATTTCATTGGTTTTTTATCCTATTATAAATTGTTATTAAAGAAAATTTTTCCATATAATGGTTAAAATCAAATTTAAATATATAATTCAATTTATTTGCTTAAATAAATTGCTCAGTATGCAAATATATTTTAAATCCAATGTATTAATACTTAATAATGTATTAATTTGGTAAATTGTGGTTAAGACTAAGTTTTTACGGGTTTATTATCCTATAAATGAGTTTAAATTTCTTAAATTAGTTAATTTGATATTAAAAATTTAATCTGCAGTTAAAAATTCATTTAAATAGTATCAATAGATTTTCAAGAATTACTTCTCTGAAGAGTTATATTAAACCCTAGATGCAGTTTTAAATTGGTTTTGAGCCATATATAATCTTTAATTACATTGAAATTACATATATTAGGATTGTCACACTAATGTTCCCATTATTTAATGGATGTTCCACATTCGGAGGGATATAGCAAATTAATACACGTTTAAATCAGGTTCTATTTTTAATGAATGGTTTGATATGGGCTGATTTATCGTATATAATGATTCAGAGAAGTTATTAATTTGGGCGTAATTAAAATGCATCTTAAGGCGTATTTTTGGTAATAAAAGCTTTATATCAGGTTTAATTTCATTTTCACCACCGAAGCTTTTAAATGTTTTGTTCTGTTAACTATTTATTAGTCTGGAAAATTCTTTGAATGATATTTCCGGCGCGGAGGGGTTATTATTAAGCGAGAATTAATGTTGGCTGTGTTAATGATATTTGGATTAGCACTTGTCATGAATGTGGGCAGTGTTTCTGCTGCCAATACAACCAATACAACTGTTCAGTCACACACTACTGTTCAGTCAACGGTTACAACGAGTAAAAATGTAACTACTACAGTAAAAAAAACAACAACTAAAAAGGTTGCAACGAATTCCTACGGCCTAACAACGGCACAAATAATGGATGGATTGAACCGAGCACAAGTTTTCTACAATAAAAATAACAGGTTACCAAACTACGTGAGTTACGGAACTACTAAAATTCCAATAGCTAGTTTCCAAAAGATTTTAACGGCATATGGTCTTAAGATAGTAGTAAAAACCTACGCAAATGGATGGGTAACAGTTAAAAATCTGGTTTATGATCATCAAGATACTTCTTACACCTGCGGACCGTCTTCACTTAAAATGGAGCTGTCTGATTATGGTCTTTCACTGAATGAAATGACCCTTGCGTCCTATGCAAGTTCAAATTCAAATGTGGGCACCACACACTCAGGATTGATAAATGCTGTTAAAAAAGTAAATTCGATCTACGGCACAAATCTGACTGCATGGGATTCAAAATTCTCTTCAGTAGGTTGGGCAGGTCTTTACAAGTACATATCAACCAATCATCCAGTAATACTTCACATTAGGTCTTTTTTAAACCCTAATACTTCTGGACATTACGTTGTACTCATGGGATTAAATATGAATTCTGGACTTGCAAAGATAGCTGATCCATCCTATGGTTACAGAACCCTTTCTTTCAATGCATTACTTACACGAATGAATTGGGTAGTCTCTACGGGTAGAACAACAAAACCTGTGATATTTGTGAAGTAAAAAATTAGTTTTAAACTTTAAACAAAGGTTAAGAAGTTGGAATACTTCTTATTTTTTTTATTTTGATCTATTGAGTTCTAACTGGATGATGGAATTTATAGAAAATATTAATATTATTATTCAACAAATAAAATTAAGATATAACATGATAGTGGGATGATTTTCATTTAAAATTGAGGAGTAAGTTTAGAATGCTGATATTAACCACACCAAATATTGAGGGACACAAAATCGTTGAATACTATGGATTAGTAACTGGAGAATCACTGTTGGGTGCCAATGTTTACAAAGATCTTTTTTCAGGAGTTAGAGATGTAGTTGGAGGCAGAACCTCTGCATACGAAGAAGAACTTAAAAAGGCCCGTGACCTTGCAATTGGCAGCATGGAAGAAAAAACAAGTAAAAAAGGTGGAAATGCCATTGTAGGAATTCGTATTAAATACAACAACCTCGGTGGAACAATGGGAAACACTATAATGGTAACTGTAACCGGAACTGCAGTTAAATATGAATAATTATTTTTTTAAAGAACCCCATTCAGCTCTCAAAAGAAATAAAATCATTCTCGAAATTATTAAACACCGATAAATATTCACAACTTTTTTTATGAAGTTATATTGAGTTAATCTTCAGTTTAAACCTGCAAATTGATTAAACAAGCCTCTTGTAGATTTGATGAGCAAATTTTTTAGGATTAGTAAACTATTAATGTGAAATCCAATAACGTTTTAGAAGGAAATTGAATTTTGGAAAACAAAACATTCCAATTTTAGATAGATAAAAAAGTTAATTTTAATCTATTTTTTAAAGGTGATCCATTGCATATTAATCGTTTGAGTATTATTGGGCTGATCATGGTTGTTTTTAGTTTAGTTTTGTTCACTGTGAACACTTTTGATAAGTTAATTCTGGAATTAACCTATCCCTTTCTCATGGGATCTTCCAAGGGAAAATCCATACTATTTTTCCTGTTAATGGGAAGCCTACTCATATTTTCACAATTAATTCAAAGTTCTGAATTACCAAAAAAATTTAATATATTTAATAAACCAGGAAATTACTATCTTAAAATCCTGATTATCATAATTTCAATCACTTACGTAGTGGGACTTTTGATTGAAATATGGTTCAGGCTTAAATTTGGAGTATCAATATTCACAACTTTTGTTTCTACGAGTCCTCAAATTGGGACCAGCAGCATAATACACAGCCATGTATACAAATCAATGCTCGGAATTTTAATATCCGACATAGGGCTAAATTTACCATCAAATATCCATACTGCGATTTCAATTGCAGCTTATATTCCAAGGTTTGCAGCAGTTATTTTCGTTGTTTTCCCAGTTGTTTACATATTAGGCGTATTATCTACTGAAAAACGTCCAGATATACAAAATATTATCTTGATATTTGCAATTACAACAACTATGATCGGAATGTTGGATGGGGGACTTTTCTCCGCACCTGCAATGGTTGGATTGGCTGGTTTAATCGGGATTTACTCCATAAAAAAACCATTTTCTCCCCGAGATCTTGTCAAACCCTCAATGGTCATCGTTCTCCTCTTGATTTTAAGAATAATAATCAGCTTCATGGGTAGCAGTCCCGATGTCTACGAAATAACAATTTTGGGTGAACATGAGGATGTGACCATGCCGGGTTTTGATGTTATAAATGAGAGGATTGTGGGTAACAACACAGTGATAACAGTAAAGGCTAACATGAACGAATTTACAGCATTAAACAATTCATTTAACATATTAAAGGATAAATATCACTTGTTTTTTGTTTCATGGGATAGTTATTCTTTTTTCAGAGGCTAAATCGAAAAATTGATATAATTTTTTAAGACAAATATAACATATTACAATACTGAGGGTGTAATTATTAGTGTGAAGTTAAGTATCATTATTCCAACGTACAATGAAGAGAAATATCTTCCCAAACTTCTTTACAGCATAAAGGAGCAAGATTTTAAAGATTACGAGATCATAGTAGCGGATGCAGGATCTAAAGACTCCACACGAGACATTGCTGCTTCTAATGGTTGTAAAGTTATAAGTGGAGGGTTACCTGCTCTGGGGAGAAATAATGGGGCTCAAGCTGCAGAAGGAGATTACTTGTTATTTTTGGATTCAGACGTTGTACTGAGTTCCGGCTATCTGACATCTGCCATAGAAGAATTTGAAGAGAAGGATCTTGGAATAGCAATTACTCAGATACTGCCACTAAGCGATAAAAATGTGGACAAAGCCCTTCATAAATTTGCTAATTTTTTCATGAAACGGGTTGAGTCTATAAAACCTCATGGCGCGGGATGTTATGGAATTTTAACCACCAAAAAGCTTCACAACGAGATCAATGGGTTTGATGAAGATCTAGATTTTGGTGAAGACAGTGATTATATCGAAAGAATGGGAAAAATAAGCACATTCAAAGTTTTAAGAAATCCTCGACTCCTAGTTTCTACTAGAAGGCTTGAGGAAGAAGGAATAAAGGATCTGGCATTCAAGTATACCAAAAGCACGATATATGATTTCAGGGGAAAGAAGATCAGTGCCGATGAACTCGACTACAATTTTGGACACAGCGGTGATGAAAATTACAAACCAAGAATAATATATGCCGCTTGTGGAGAGGGCATGGGTCATGCAATCCGGACTTCGGTGATTTTGGATCATCTTAAAGATGAGAATGAAGTGATGGTTTTTGCAAGTGAACGTGCCTATGATTTTTTATCCCAAAAATTTGATGATGTCTACAGGATATATGGTTTCAACACTGTCTACGAAAATAATGCTGTGAACGATAAAAAAACCTTTATTAACGCAATGAAATACCTTCCAAGGGATGTTAAGGACAATATCCGTTTGCTGTATGGAATAGCAAATAAATTTAAACCCGATCTCATAATATCGGACTTTGAATTTTACTCTAACATCCTAAGCAAGATCATAAGGGTGCCAATGATAAGCATTGACAACATGCATGTAATAACCCAATGTAAAATTGATGTGCCCAAAAAGTTCTCGAGAGATAAACTCAAGGCTGAAGGAGTTGTCAGGTCGTTCATTCAACGGCCCCAGAAGTACATCATCACATCCTATTTCTATCCTGAAGTAAAGAACACAGAAAAAGTATCCATATTTCCACCAATTTTAAGGAAAGAAATATTAGAATTAAAACCAGTTAAAGGAGATAATATCCTAGTATACCAGACCAGTTCTTCAAATCTGGAACTGATTGATTTACTAAAGAAATTTGATGAAAATTTCGTTATTTATGGTTTTGATAAGGATGCAGTTGAAGATAATTTAACATACAGAAAATTTAACGAAGACCAGTTTTTCGAAGATTTAGGTTCTTGTAAAGCAGTAATTGCTAATGGAGGATTCACACTACTCAGTGAAGCTATATACCTAAAAAAACCAGTTCTAAGCGTCCCTGTTAAAGGACAGTTTGAACAGATACTGAATGCCATCTACCTCGAAAAACTGGGCTACGGTGAGTTTCATGAACAACTCAGTGCAGAGGGGTTGGCCAAATTTTTAAAGGATCTTAAAAAATATGATGAAGCACTCGAAACATACACTCAGGATGGAAACAAATCCATTTTAGGGGAAATTGATCGTCTGATCGAAATTTATTCCAGTTAAACTTTGACAAGAGTTCATAACATGTTTTGTTTAGCTTCACAAAAGATTATTAAACTAAAAAACAATAGTTATTAAAATGATTGGTATAATGTCTGACAGCCATGATAATGTTCCTGCGATTAGGAGGGCTGTTGAAACCTTCAATTCAATGGATGTAGATCTTGTTATACATGCAGGAGATCTCATATCTCCGTTCACCGCCAACGAATTTAAAAAGTTAGAGCCAGAAATGGTGGCTGTTTTTGGGAACAATGATGGAGAAAGGGAAGGTCTTAAAAAAGCCTATTCTGAGATTTGTCTCCTTGAAGATTTCAAAGAAATTTCTGTTGAGGGTTGGAAATTCTCAATTATCCACGGTACAAATCCCCAAATAGTTGATGCCTTGGCAAAATGTGGCAAATATGATGTGTTGATCCGAGGCCACACTCATGAACTTGAAATAAAGGGGAGTGAAACATTAATTATAAATCCTGGCGAGGTTTGTGGTTATGTTTCAGGTAAACAGACAGTTGTGTTAGTTGATCCGGATGATCTGAATTGTGAAGTAATTAACTTGTAACACATTCTGTTGGTTTATGGAAAATTTATATAAACCATAAAATTCATCACCGATATAAAATAATTAAAAAAAATTCAAGCGATATACTGTATTATTATTTGGGTAATTATTATGAATCGTAAAACCATTGGGCTACTGTTTGTTGGAATTGCAATTTTGGCAGTGATGATAATTTTCATTGGACCTGGAAAAATTGAAGAGGCCCTAAAATTAGCCAATCCTTGGTATTTGTTACTTGCAGTGGTTGTTCAATTTGTAATATATGGGATGTGGACGCAGCGATGGTCTATAACTATTAGATCCCTAGGAATATCCATTAGAAAGAAGCACATATTTCCAATGCTCATGGTTGGTCTTGCCATCAACAACATAACTCCAAGTGCTAGGGGTGGTGGCGAACCAGTTAGAGCTTACATGTTGGGTAAATACACTAAATCTCCCATGGAAAATGCATTTGCCACTGTTATTGCTGACAGGGGTTTAGACACATTTCCATTTGTTTTACTGGCAATAATTACCATACTCTACTCTGTTTTATCTTTAAAACTACCTGAATGGATTGTCATAGCTTTGATAATTTCACTCATAGTGTTGGTCATTGTTTTTTTCATAATTCTATTCATGTGTATAAACGAAGCAGTGGGTCAAAGGATCACATTGTGGTTTGTTGGAGTTTTCAAGAGAATTTCAAAGAAAAAACACTATGATATAGAAGACAAGGCCATTAACGCAGTGAAGGGCTTTCAAAGCAGTATGAATATCATGATAAGGGATAGAAGAGTTCTGATGTATGGTTTGCCACTCTCCTTTGTGATATGGTTCATGGAGATAATTCGGGTTTACATAGTTTTCTCATCATTTGGAACTCCAGTTCCATTGGGTATCATAGCAGCAGTCTTCGTTATTGCAACTCTAATTGGAATGATTCCTTTACTTCCAGGGGGAGTGGGTGCAGTTGACGGTATAATGATCATATTGTACTCTGCTGCAGGAGTTCCACCATCAATAAGTGCTGCTGCAACCATTGTTGAAAGATTAATATCATTCTGGATGACATCTTTCATAGGCATGGGAATGCTTCCATACGTTGGTTCAGGTGTGATGGATGAATTTTCAGACAAATTTTAGGTAAAAACTCCGTCATAAACATATTTTTTTTTAAATCATTGATATCAGCTTACAAAGTTAAATGGAAAAATTTATAACTATTTCTCAACTACGATCAGTCGGTGATAATCATGGATATAAACGGAGTGGAAATAGAAGATAACTTTGCAGAAGCATTCGATATAAAAGTATCCC